>JAFOXS010000295.1 GCA_017391665.1 Alistipes sp.
CAGTGCCCTTGCACTTATGTTTGCCGCCTTTGCCTGTGCGCCCAAGCCCACAGCGGTGGCCACCGTCGAACCCTATGCCGAGGGTAAGCCCTACACCCGTTGGTGGTGGTTTGCCGAGCACATCTCAAAGGATGATGTCCGATACCAGCTCGAGTGGCTTCGCGATCAGGGCTTTGGAGGTGTGGAGATTGCGTGGGTATATCCTATGCGTGGCGACAGCACCACGCCGCGTCCCGCGTGGCTCTCGAAGGAGTGGGCCGAGCCTGTGAACTACGCCAAGCACGTGGCCGACTCGTTGGGTATGGGTTGCGACTTCACATACGGCACGCTGTGGCCCTTCAACTCGTACACCATCCCCGAGCAGTATCGCACCCACTCGTTTTATAAGCACGAGGGTGAGGCCGACCGCACCATCACGTGGGAGCATCCCCGCATGGCATACATCATGAACCACCTCGACCGCAACGCCTTCGACTACTACGCTGCGGAGATGAACGCCGGCCTGAAGGATGCCTTCAAGGGTTCGAAGTCGGGTTTGTTTGTCGATTCGTGGGAGGTGGAGACCCGCCAATTATGGACCGACGGCTTCGGCGAGAAGTTCGAGGAGCGATTCGGCTACAGGATCGAGCCCTATATGGACGACCTCTACAAGGCTGGCAATGAGGATATTTACTACGACTATATGTCGCTTATGTCGGACTACGTCATCGACGAGTTCTACCGTCCCTTCACCGAGAATGCCCACTCGCAGGGTGCCTTCTCGCGCTCGCAGTGTGGCGGTGCGCCTGCCGACCTGCTGTCGGCCTTTATGGCAGTGGATGTGCCCGAAACGGAGGCTATCCTCTATGAGCCCAACTACGGCCGTATCCCCGCCTCGGCGGCTGCCTTGTCGGGTGGCGATGTGGTTACGTCGGAGACCTTCACCTGCATCTACGGCTGGCAGAAGTGGGGTGGTAAGGGCCCCTATCAGGAGCAGGAGCAGGTGGCCGATATGCGCCTTGTGGCTGATGCACTGTTTGCCAACGGTACCAACCAGATCATCTGGCACGGCACGCCCTTCATCGGCAAGAACCAGACCAAGGACGAGAACTACTTCTACGCATCGGTATATGTGGGTCGCGATGCCTACTTTGTCGATCAGCTGAAGGCGTTCAACGACTATATGGCTCGCGTGTCGCGCTATATGCGCCGTGGCACGACCTACTCCGACGTGGCACTCTACCTGCCGCTGGAGGATTCGTGGATGGGCGTCGAGCTGCCCGAGGAGTTGCAGATGCCGTGGGTGTGGGGCGAGTATGAGTTACGCTACGAGTGGGCGCCCGACTATCTGGCTGGCTATCAGCCCCTGTGGGTCAATGCCAAGGTGCTGCGCGAGGGCGAGTTTGAGGATGGCATCCTGCGCTATGGCGATGTGGAGTTTACGTCGCTCGTAGTGGATGTCGAGTGGCTCGATATTGAGGCTCTGCGTGAGGTGGTACGCCTTGCCGAGGAGGGTCTGCCCGTGGTTATGGCTCGCGAGCCCAAGCAGCCGGGTAAGAATAAGTCGGAGGAGTTCCAGGCGCTCTACAAGCAGCTGATGGCTCTCGAAAACGCCTCGCCGACGATGGATGTTGTGGAGCAGAAGCCGCTGGTTGAGGGCGAGAACCTGCCCGACTTCTGGTGCCGCCGCGATGGTGACGACCTCTATATCTTCTTCGCCAACCCTGCCGCACAGCGTCTGACTTATCCTCTGCGCTATGGTCAGGCCTTCGAGGATGAGGGCTCAAAGCGTGAGGTGGTGATCAACACCGATGCCGGTGCCCGCCCGCTGACTCTGGAGTTCAAGCCCAACGAGTCGCTGATGGTGAAGGCTACCGACGAGGGCGAGGTGGAGATTATTGACCTCGGATTTACTGCAAAGAAGATAGAGTAATTATCTAACAAGGTAATTTCGGCGTTGCTCTTCTCCTCGCAATCCTCATTTACACATAAGTAAACTGCGGTTGCTCGGAGTGCGAGGGCCTAAAAATCCCTCTTGTTATATAATTACTTGGGATAAGCATTAGAATAGGTGTTATAGGTGATATAGGTGTAATAGTAATTTTATTGCACTTATTACACTTATAACACCTATTTCTTTTCCGCTCACTCCATTCTCGAAAATTTTTATATCTTTGCAATGAGAAGTGCTATAAGGAAAATTTTCGTGCCACACGAAAAGATTTTGTGCCGGCGATGCAAGATTTTTCCTTTTGCGCGTTTAATGTATAGAAACCTAAAAGCGAGTGACGCTGGCACAGCCCTTGCAGCCGATAGTTAGCAATACAATAAAATCGGCACTCGCTACGTTTATATAATAGAAGGAGAACCATTTAAATAGTTGCATTATGAAACTCTTGAAGCGACTTTTCTTGTTGAGCGTTGTGGCCACGGTGGCTGCATCATGCTCTACGGGCTTTTACTCATCTATGGGTAATGGTTATGATGATCTCTATGCCATGCACGACCGCACGGCCATAGCAGCTCGCCAGAAGGCGGAGGCTGAGGCTCGCAAGGCCGAAGCCGAGGCACGCAAGGCTGAGTATGAGGCGCAGCTTGCCCAGTTGCAGGCTATGGTTGCCGAGGCCGAGCAGAAGGCCGCAACACGCACCGACAGCGACGGCGTGATCATCGTCGATGAGGGTACATCGTACAACTCTTACAACAACTACATCGCCGACGACTACGAGAGCGCCTATGCCCGTCGTCTGCTCGGCTTCCGTTCAGCCAACTACCGTATGCCGTCGAGCTACTACGATCTGCGCTACGGCACCGCTTCGCACTACGTAACGGCTTACGACCCTGCGTTCTACAACGTGATGGTGTCGGGCTCGCACGTGTGGGTTGAGCCTAAGTACATCACCTCGATGTTCGGCACATGGGGCGCGGTGAATGTCACTATGGCGGTCAATTCGCCCTGGTACTTCGGCTTCGGCACAGGCTTCTACGATCCCTTCTACTACTCGTCATGGGGCTTCCCCCGCTACTCGTGGTACGACTGGAACTGGAACGTATGCTACGGCTATGGCGGCATGAACCTCTGGTGGGGCTGGGGCGGTATGTATCGTCCGTGGCACTATCACCACTATCCTCACTACCACTCACACCACATCCACATCGGTGGTCCTCACTACGGCATCCACCTCGGTGGCGGCGGTGGCTACTGGAACCGTGGCGGCAGCTACTACGGCTCACGCAACAACAACACCCGCTTCGATGGCGCTGGTGGTCGCACACCCTCGCGTGGCAACTCGGTGGTGAACCGCACCTCGGGACGTTCGACACCTTACCGTTCACCCAACTCGGGCTTGACCTATGGTGACTCGTCACGCAGCAATGGCTCGGCTGTAAAGAACAACCAGTCGCAGACACAGCCCTCACGCACGGGCTCGATCGGTCGCAACAACAACACCGCACGTCAGAGCGTAGGTCAGAGCACCAACTCTACGTCGCGTCAGAATAGCTATCAGAACAACTCGTCGCAGAACCGTCAGAACTATAATCAGGGTTCGCAGGGCCGTTCGTCATCCTTCTCTTCGGGCTCATCGTTCGGAGGCTCATCATCGGGCTCACGCTCAGGTGGCATGAGTGGCGGCATGGGTGGTGGCTCACGCTCAAGCGGCTCACGCGGCAGATAGGATAGTGATTTATATTGGGGTGGCATCTGCTCAGGTCCGATCAGCCACCTCATTTTTTATGAATTGGCCTCAAGGTGGCCATAAACGTGTGCAAACATGAAATTCATTGCAAAAACAGTCAAGGCTCTCAGCCTTGCGCTTATGCTCGCTGCGGCGACTACCGCCTCGGCACAGTATCGTTTCGGTGGTCTTTTGATGGACCGCGACGGTATGATGTCAAACGATATGTACACCCTCTCGCAGCCCTCGTTCGGCTTCGGTACGGCTCGCTCGATGGCTATGGCGGGTGCCTTCACCTCGCTCGGTGGCGACCTCTCGGCGATGGGTATCAACCCCGCGGGTCTGGGTATGTATCGCTCGAACGAGATCTCACTCTCGCCCATGCTGGGATTCCAGAAGGCCGACAACAGTGCAGCCGACTGGGGTGAGAACTCTATGAGCCGCTTCTCGATGGCAAACCTCGGCGTTGTGTTCAACGTTCACGAGGGCAGCGGCTCTGTGGTGAGTGTCAATCTGGCTATCGGCTACAACCGCGTGGCCGACCTTAACTACAACGTAGGCTACTCGTCGGTGAGTGGTCCCTCGTCGTTCCCCTACCGTTCGATCAACGACGCTTTCGTGCGTCAGCTGGGTCAGGGCGGCATCTTCCCCGATGCCGAAGGCATGATGAACTACGACTATGGCGACTCCTACTTCTGGGGCGGCATGCTCGGCTATAACGGCTATATGCTCGACGTGGAGACCGACGATCTGGGCGACTACTGGACCTCGGCCAACCGTCTTGGTGCCAACGCCTCGGTGGGTCACACCGTAGGTGAGGAGAGCCGCGGATATATCGGCGAGTATGACATCGCCCTGGGTATGAACGTAGCCAACAAGCTCTACCTCGGTGCTACGCTCGGCCTCCGTTCAGTGCGCTGGGATCGCCAGATCTACTATAGCGAGGACTACCTCTACGACTCAGCACCCGTCTATGGCGACGGCACACCCATGCCTTCGGGCACTGCCGCCGAGTGGATGGACTACAACCAGGCTGTCGATGTCGATGGTGCGGGTGTCAACTTCAAGTTGGGATTGATCTATCGTCCCATCCCCTCGCTGCGTCTTGGTGCTGCCATTCACACCCCCACGTACTACTCTCTGGAGCGCACCTATCAGGCCTTCATGAGCACCAACTTCAACCCCTCGGGTGACACCACACCTGCGCTGGACGATGTGGGTGAGAATGCGTGGGAGTTCTCCTCTCCGACACGTTTGATGTTCGGTACGTCGTACTCTATCGGCAACTACGCCGTGCTGTCGGTTGACTACGAGCGCTCGTGGTATAACGGCATGCGTGTGCACGATGTACCCAACGGCTTCGATATCTACCCCAACGAGTACCGTCAGGAGTTCAAGGATAACTTCAAGCCCTCGAATACCATCCGTGTGGGTGTTGAGGCGAAGCCTCTGCCCCGATTGGCTCTGCGTGTAGGCTACGGCTATAACGATGGCTCACTGCGCAACGCCTACAGCGACTATATCAACCGTCCGCTGACCTACCGTGTTGTATGCTACTCGGGTGGTGTGGGCTACTCGTTTGGTCGCACAACGCTCGATCTGGCCTATCAGCGCCTGGTGCAGTCGCAGACCTCATATATGCTCTACTACGCCATGGACGATGCGGGCATCTTCGATACGGCCAGCCCCTACTATTCGACCGAGCATAACAACGATTACGTTATCATGACTCTTGGCTACCGATTCTAAACGAAAACAACCAAACATATGAAGAGACTCCTATTTCTTGCCCTTGCCTGCGTTGCGATGGTAGGGTGTGGCGAGCGAGCCATAGAGATGCGCGCTGCAACGTTTAACGTACGTTTTGATTCAGAGGCCGATGCTGCTAATGGCGATTCGTGGGCCGAGCGTAAAGGCTCGGTGGCGAAGGTTATCCTCGACCACGACTTCGACATTGTAGGCACGCAGGAGGCCAATAAGGATCAGATGCCCGAGCTGGCCGAGTTGCTGCCGGGTTATGACTATATCTACCATTCGTATGGTATCCGCGAGGGATTCCACAACTGCGCAACATACTATAAGCGAGATAAATACGAGCTTCTCGATCAGGGTACTTTCTGGTATAGCGAAACCCCCGAGGTGGAGAGCATCGGCTGGGATGCCAACGACCATCGCCTCTGCCATTGGGGTAAGTTCCGCGACAAGGCTTCGAGCCGCGAGTTCTTCTACTTCAATTCGCATCTGTTCTGGCGTCTGGAGGTGGCACGCTCGATGTCGGGCGGTGTGCTCGTGAGTCAGGTGCAGAAGATTGCAGGCGAGAGCCCCGCGATTGCCGTGGGCGACTACAACTCGCGCGAGGAGTCGAAGCAGGTGCAGGATATTCTCTCTCTGCTCAACGATGCCTATCGCATTAGCGAGACCGCACCCGCAGGCCCCGTTGAGACCGATCTGGGTGGTGGTAACTTCCTCGGCCCCGCAAAGGCTCGCATCGACTTTATCTTTACGAGCAAGGATATCCGCGTGAAGGATTACACCGTAATCGACGATAAGCGTGACAACGGACACTATCCTTCGGATCACCTTCCCATCGTGTGTACGTTGGAGATTGAGTAAAAAAATCGGCTGATATAGCACTCGTTAAACAAAAAATGGTTACTTTTGTACTTTAGTACAAGGGTGGCCATTTTTTTTGGCCCGCAGCGAAGAAAAAAATCGAAATATAAAAGATATGGCAGTAGAACTTAAAGATCTAACCAAAGTCGAGGATAACTACTCGAAGTGGTATAACGAATTGGTCGTAAAGGCTGGTTTGGCCGAGAATTCGGCTGTGCGTGGCTGTATGGTTATCAAGCCCTACGGTTACTCTATCTGGGAGAAGATGCAGCGTGCTCTGGACGATATGTTCAAGGCTACGGGTCACGAGAATGCTTACTTCCCGCTCTTTATCCCCAAGTCATTCTTCTCTCGCGAGGCCTCTCACGTCGAGGGCTTTGCCAAGGAGTGTGCCGTGGTTACGCACTACCGCCTGATGAATAGCCCCCGTGGCGAGGGTGTTGTTGTCGATCCTTCGGCACGTCTGGAGGAGGAGCTCATCGTGCGCCCCACATCGGAGACCATCATCTGGAATACCTACAAGAACTGGATCACATCATACCGCGACCTGCCCATCCTGTGCAACCAGTGGGCTAACGTTGTGCGCTGGGAGATGCGTACACGTCTGTTCCTGCGTACTGCCGAGTTCCTCTGGCAGGAGGGTCACACCGCACACGCTACACGCGAGGAGGCTATCGAGGAGGCAGAGCGTATGATCAACGTATATAAGGAGTTCGCCGAGCAGTGGATGGGCGTGCCCGTTATCGTGGGTCACAAGTCGCCCAACGAGCGTTTCGCAGGTGCGGAGGATACCCTCACCATCGAGGCGCTGATGCAGGACGGCAAGGCTCTGCAGAGCGGTACATCGCACTTCCTGGGTCAGAACTTCGCCAAGGCTTTCGACGTAACCTACACCAC
>JAFOXS010000054.1 GCA_017391665.1 Alistipes sp.
ACGGCAAGAACATTCTCTATCGCAACCGTATTAGCGATGGCTTCAGTGGTAAGTTGTGGTCGGTATCTGTGGAGGGCGATATGCCCGAGCAGTTGCCTCTGCCCGAGGGCGGTTTCTGCTCTTACTCACCCGATGGCAAGAAGCTGGCATACAACCGCGTTATGCGTGAGTTCCGTACATGGAAGTATTATAAGGGCGGTATGGCCGACGATGTGTGGGTGTATGATCCCGCATCGAAGAAGGTTGAGAACGTGACAAATAACGTGTCGCAGGATATATTCCCGATGTGGATCGGCGAGGAGATCTTCTTTATCAGCGACCGTGACCGCACGATGAATCTCTTTGTCTATAACACTTCTACAAAGAAGACCGAGAAGGTTACCAACTATTCGGACTACGATATCAAATTCCCCTCGACCGATGGTTCAATCATCGTATATGAGCAGGGTGGTTATATCTTCAAGTTTGATCCCAAGACCCGCAAGGCAGAGAAGATCTCTATTACGCTCAATGGCGAGAATCGCTATGCTCGCGTGGAGATGAAGAACGTAGATGACAAGATGACCGCAGCGTCACTCTCGCCCGATGGCAAGCGCGTAGCCGTAACGGCTCGTGGCGAGGTCTTCAATGTTCCCGTAGAGAAGGGCGTAACACGCAATATTACCCGCACATCGGGTGCCAATGAGCGTGGTGCAAAGTGGAGTCCCGACGGTAAGTGGATTGCCTATATCAGCGATCGCACTGGCGAGACTGAGGTGTGGTTGCAGGGCGAGGATGGCGAGCCTCAGCAGCTTACAAAGGGTAGCGACACCTACATTCGTCAGGTGATCTGGAGCCCCGACTCAAAGACTCTGCTCTACACTGACCGCAAGAATCGTCTCGTAGCGGTGGATGTTGCATCGAAGAGCAAGCAGACGCTGATGCAGAATCCCAATGGCGAGCCTTCGGGTGTGGCTTACTCGCCCGACAGCAAGTGGCTCACATACACGAAGAGCGCCGAGAACGAGATGAGTGTAATATATGTATATAACATTGCAACGAAGAAGGAGTATCCCGTAACGGAGCGTTGGTACTCATCGTCGGCTCCCGTATTCAGCACCGACGGTAAGTATTTGATCTTCACTTCGGCACGCGACTTTAACTCTACATACAGCCAGACCGAGTGGAACCACGTATATACCCGCATGAATGGTGTGTATATGGCTATGCTCGCGGAGGATACCCCCTCACCGCTGCTTCCCACCGATGGTGCTGTGGATGCAGCCAAGAAGTCAGAGGGCGAGGTTGTTGTAAAGATAGATCCCGAGAACTTGCCCGGACGTATTGTCAAGTTGCCGTTGCCGGCTGGTTCATACCGTAACTTTTACTCTGATGGCAAGAAGGTATATTACGCTGCTGCAGGTGGTACGAAGGCCTTCGATCTGAAGACACAGAAGGAGGAGACCGTTGCCGATGCATCGTTCACGGTAACTCCCGGCAGCAAGAAGGCTCTCTTCACAAGAGGTCGTCAGATGTTCGTTGCCGACTTCCCCACTGCCAAGGCTAATCTGAAGGATGCCATCAGCACGAAGGATATGGTTGCTCACGTCGATTATATGGAGGAGTGGGCACAGATCTATGATGAGG
>JAFOXS010000020.1 GCA_017391665.1 Alistipes sp.
GAAGAAGGTGCGAGGATTCATCGGACCATAGATATATACCGAGTCGCGGAATGCACCATGATCAATATCGCTCTGGTATGCATCGAAGATATTCTTCACACCGCCGTGAATCTCCATGCCGATGATGGGTGAGAGACGGAAATTGTAGCTCAACTTAAGACCCATATCCCAGAACGAGGGGGTAAGCTCCGAGCGGTCAGCCTCGATATAGCCGGCATTGTGCTGCACGAGCATCTGGCCCGTGTAGTTGCCGAATACTGAAGCCTTGAACTGCGATGTGATGTTACCCGTCGCGGTGAAGTAGGCATAGTGGTCGGGTGTGCGGAACATACGACGCTGCGCCTCGACATTGTCCGACCACTCCTCGGGCTCGTTGTAGTGGCTGCGCTGGAAGGTGTAGCCTGCCTGGAACTCGAATACGTCGGGAATGCCAAGTTTCAGCTCTGCCGTTACACCACGTACCTTTGCACCCGATGCGTTGTAGCGAGTCTGGATGATGTAGCCGGCCTCATTCTCGCCAGTCTTTGCTAGTGCGAACACATCGTCAAGCATCGTGTAGAAACCCTCCACAAGAAGATTCGACTGCAGTAGGCCGAAGTTGTGGTATAGGTCGGCCGAGGCGCTAAGACTGTGAGAGTACTCGGGTCTGAGGTTGGGGTCGAGCTCGATGATAGACGACTGGTTGTTCACTGCGTCGATATGCAGATCCTCATCGAAGGCCTGCGGAGCACGATAACCGCTCGAGTAGCTTACACGAAGACCCACATCCTCGTGGGGACTATATCGCAGGTTGGCACGAGGCGAGAAGATGATCTTGCGCATCATGTTGTGCTTGTCGAAGCGGCCTCCGACAACGAAATTGACCTTTTCGTTCTTCCACTCGTTCTGGATGTACATACCTGCCGTACGAACTGTCTGCATAATTGAGCGGTCGAAGCCGATAGAGTGATCGTTCAGATCGTTGTACGTATACTCGAAGCCTACGGTAAACTGCGCAGGCATAAAGAGACACTTGTTGAATACGTAGCTATACTGCGCACCTGCTACGATGGTGAAATCCTCAGTGCGGCCATATGCATTGGGGTCCTTGCCCGTGCCATAATAACTGTCGCGGCCAATCCCCTGTGCCGAGGTGTATACGTTGACAAAGTGGCGTGAGTTGGGTGCGTAGAAATTCCAGCGCAGGCTACCGCCGTTGATGTTGTGATCCGTCTGCTCGGCAATCTCGGCCATATGGGGTGGCAGCTCGATCTGGTCACCACCACGACGGAACTCGCTGATGTGGTGATACTCGGCCGTGAGCTTTGATGTGGCAGAGGTCTTGTAGTAGCCGCGGAAACCGATTGTGCGGGCGAGCATACTTGTGATATCGGTGAAACCGTCGCCATTGCGATCGTAGGCATCGCGATCCTTCACCATGCCGAAGAGATATACGCCCGCGCGGCGGTCATCCGATACGAATGAACCGTTGAGCGAGGTGTTGAACTCCGCATCGCCACTCTCCATGATGTTTGTCGTATGGCTGAGCGATAGAGAGTTGCGCAGGGGCTCCTTGGTGATGATGTTCACCACACCACCGATTGCATTCGAGCCGAAGAGTGCCGATCCACCGCCACGGATAACCTCCACACGCTCGATCATGGCCACGGGCAGCTGCTCCAGACCATATACGCCCGCAAGTGAAGAGAAGATGGGGCTTGAGTCGAGCAGAATCTGCGAGTATTGTCCCTCCAGTCCATTTATACGCAACTGCACTGCTCCGCAGTTTCCGCAGGTGTTCTCCACACGAAGACCAGGCTGGAAGGCCATCGACTCGGCCAGGTTGGTAGAGGAGGTGCTCTCAAAGAGCTTTGCCGAGGCTACGTTCACAATGGTTGCAGAGCTCTTCTTGTTGGTCTCGTTACGTGTTGCCGACACAACAACCTCATCCATTGTCTCTGTCTGATCCTCCATCATAAAGTTTACCTCGATGGATTTGCCTGTCTGCATTGTTACGCTCTGCTCGACGCTCTTCAGACCGATCGACTCGGCTACGATAGTGTGCTCACCTACGGGAAGATTCTTTAGGAAGAAGTGACCCGAGGCGTCGGCTACAACGCCTATGGTTGTGCCCTTGATGGTGATGGTTACGAAGGGTATGTGCTCACGAGTTTGAGCGTGGATAACGTGTCCGTGAATGTTGGCGTCGGTGCCACGGCTCTGTGCCATGGCCATATATGAGGTGCCCCCACAAAGAGATACAATGAGGGCTATCGTAAATAAAATTTTTGTCTTCATTGATTTCGCATTATGTAATTTATATAAGTATGTCGCCTGACACGACACATCCAGAGCCAGTGCTCCCACGATGGGCATGACTCAATAATCCCGCTGGCGGGAGTGCAAATTACATAATGGCAGGTGGGGCGCGAAGTGAGAATAGCAATACGCTTTGCTGCACTACGTTGTATGTGCATGACTGTATGAGCGTAGTGGCATATTGCATGGGAGTGGCTATGTGCTGCAGCGAAGTTGCCGCCAGTGCCGCGTACATCGCCAGTGCCTCAATGGTCTTGAACTGCTGCGATGAGTGCGAGTGGCCGGGTTGCTCGCCATCTCCCGAGTAGATGTGCGAATGGACTACGGTCTGTCCGTCGATGGTGTGACGGTGTGAGAATAATGACACATTACCCACATATGTTATGAATGTGAGCAGCATCAGCAGCGATGAGAGCGTGCGACGCAGATATGTCATAAATCCTAAATCCATTTGCAGGCGCAAAAATAAACTAAAAAAATTAATTATATATTATTCTCAAGCAAATTTCACTATAAGTAGTGACCTTCTGCTATGTGTGATTAGCCGTTTATGGGGATAAAAAAAACGGCATGGCTCGAAGGCCATGCCGCATGATGATGTATCGCAGAAGAAGATTACTTCACTACACCTACATAGTTGTGGGGTGTGATGGCGCGGAGCTCCTCCTTTACGCTCTCCTTCACATCCAGAGTCTCGACGAACTCCTTGATTGTCTGCTCGGTGATGTGACCGCCCGTGCGGGTCAATGCCTTCAGTGCCTCATAGGGGTTGGGATATGCCTCACGGCGCAGGATGGTCTGCATAGCCTCGGCAACTACAGCCCAGTTATCCTCCAGGTCGGCAGCCAGTGCAGCCTCGTTGAGGATCACCTTGCCCAAGCCCTTCTGCAATGAGCTGAAGCCAATTAGGGTGTGTGCTACGGGTACACCTACGTTACGCAAAACGGTTGAATCGGTCAAGTCGCGCTGCATACGTGAGATGGGCAGCTTTGCCGCCAGGTGCTCGAAGATAGCATTTGCCACGCCGAAGTTACCCTCAGCATTCTCGAAGTCGATGGGGTTAACCTTGTGGGGCATAGCCGACGAGCCAACCTCACCCTTCTTAACCTGCTGGCGGAAGTACTCCATAGAGATATAGGTCCACATATCGCGTGCAAGGTCAGTAAGGATGGTATTGATGCGCTTCAGTGCGTCGAACGTAGCTGCGAGGTTATCGTAGTGCTCGATCTGTGTGGTGTACTGAGCGCGCACCAGACCGAGTGAATCTACGAAGTTATTACCAAACTCCACCCAGTCAATCTCGGGGTAAGCTACGTTGTGGGCGTTGAAACCACCCGTTGCACCACCAAACTTTGCCATGGGCTCCACATCCTGCAAAAGGTCGATCTGGCGCTCCAGACGCTCAACGAATACCTTGAACTCCTTGCCCAGACGTGTGGGTGATGCGGGCTGACCATGAGTGTGTGCCAGCATGGGAACATCCTCCCACTGCTCGGCCAGAGAGTAGATCTTGTCCACCAGCTCGTGCAGTGCGGGCAGATATACCTCGGCCAGAGCCTCCTCCAGAAGAAGGGGCGTTGCGGTGTTGTTGATATCCTGTGATGTGAGACCGAAGTGTACGAACTCACGGTAGTCGTTAAGACCCAGCTGCTCGAGCTTCTCCTTCAGAAGATACTCTACGGCCTTCACGTCGTGGTTGGTTACGCTCTCGATCTCCTTGACGTGGAGAGCGTCCTCCATCGTAAACTCGGTGTAGAGCTTGCGCAATTCGTCATACGCCGACTTGGGTACGCCTGCGAGCTGGGGCAGGGGCAGTTCGCACAGGGCGATGAAATACTCTACCTCTACACGAACACGGTAGCAAATAAGTGCGTACTCTGAAAAATAATCCGACAAAGCGGACGTTACTTTATTGTAGCGGCCATCGACCGGCGAGATTGATAAAAGTTGATGTGACATAGTAAATCGGTTTATTTGGCTCCAAAATTAATCAAATTTATCCACACAACGAGCAGATATTTCATGGAATGGCGATTTTTTTGTAATTTTGCAATGATTTTTCCCGCTTTAGGGAGTAAACTTAACAGAAAATGATAGATTCAATTATAAATTACATCCAGCGCAACCCCCTGACAACGATTATTATCGTTATGCTGATAGTCTTTGCCCCCTCGGCCTTCGGCGCATTGCTGGTAGGTGTGGCTGTCGTATTGTTGCTGTTGCTCGCTATCCCCATCTATATGCTTTACCGCGTGCGACGCATGAGCCGCAAGATGGAGGATCAGACGCGCGAACAGAGCCAGCAGCGAGGTTTCTATGGCCGTACCAATACCCAGTCGGATTATGGCCGCAGTGCGGAGGGTGAGGTGCGTGTGCACACGACATCGGAGCAGCCTCAGAAGCGAGTGAATGAGAACGTGGGCGACTATGTCGATTTTGAGGAGGTAAAGGAGAAAAAATAATTGACAACAAGGCCCCGTAATAAAATAGATTCGGGTGCACTTTAATCCCAAAGAGGTAAATCGAGAAAAATGTTTCGCATTTTTGAATCAATAGGAAGATATGTGTTGCTGATGCAGAAGGTGTTCTCGCGTCCCGAAAAGATGCAGATATACTACACCCGCATCGTACGCGAGATGGAGGCTCTTGGTCTTAACTCCATAGGCCTTACGGCTATCATCTCGGTATTTATCGGCTCGGCCGTGACGCTGCAGATGGCCATCACGCTGGAGTCGCCCTTCATCCCGCAGTTTATGATCGGATATGCTACCCGTGAGGTGATGATCCTTGAGTTCTCGTCTACGGTCGTGGCGCTTATTCTTGCCGGTAAGGTGGGTTCGAACATTGCATCCGAGATCGGTACGATGCGTATCACGGAGCAGATCGACGCTCTGGAGATCATGGGTGTAAATTCGGCATCATACCTTATCCTGCCCAAGATCGTGGCTACGGTATTCTTCTTCCCGTTTCTGGCTATTTTCAGTATGCTGATCGGTATCGGTGGAGGCTATGGCATTGCTGTCATTACGGGCATCATGAATCCTATGGAGTATATCGATGGATTGAAATATTGCTTCTACACCAGCGAGATATGGTATGCCCTGACGAAGATGGTATTCTTTGCCTTCTTCATCACCAGTATCTCTGCCTACTGCGGATACTATGCCAAGGGTAACTCGCTCGAAGTGGGTCGAGCCTCTACGCAGGCTGTGGTGGTCAGCTCTATCGTAATTATGATCTGCAACCTTGTATTAACTCAACTCTTAAGAACGTGATAAAGGCGGTAAATATAATCAAGTCGTTTGACGGGCGCACCGTGCTCAATGATGTATCGGTGGAGTTCGGCACGGGCCAGTGTAATCTGATCATCGGCCGAAGTGGTTCGGGAAAGACCGTGCTGCTCAAGTCGCTCGTGGGTCTGCACGATGTGGATGAGGGTGCAATATATTACGATGATATATGCTACTCGACACTCGACTTCCGTGCCCGTAAGGCCATTCGCAAGGATGTGGGTATGATTTTCCAGGGCGGAGCTTTGCTCGATGCATCGACCGTGGCCGAGAATGTCAAGTTGCCGCTCGATCTTTTCACCGACCAGTCGGAGGAGGAGAAGATGGAGCGAGTGAATTACTGTCTGCACCGCGTGAATCTGGATCATGCGCACAATCTCTACCCCTCGGAGCTTAGTGGAGGTATGGTCAAGCGTGCAGCCATTGCCCGCGCTATCGTGATGAATCCGCGCTATCTGTTCTGCGATGAGCCCAACTCGGGTCTTGATCCGCAGACGTCGATCGTCATTGATAACCTGATTCATGACATTACCAAGGAGTATAATATTACAACAATCATCAACACCCACGATATGAACTCAGTGATGGAGATTGGCGAGAAGATCGTCTTTATCTACGAGGGTAACAAGTGGTGGGAAGGCTCGAATCAGGATATTTTGCATTCGGATAATCAGGAGCTCAACGACTTTGTCTTTGCCTCGGCCATGGCCAAGCGCGCAAAGGGCAATATCGTAAAATAGCGGGCTTTTAGCGCGAATGGAGTGTTTGGATAGATTATTTCATCGCGGAAAGCAGTTCCAATGTTAAGTTATTGAAAAATTTTACTTTTTTTCGCGCTCTAAATTTGCGTAATATTCTTAAAGTATATAATTTTGTGACGATAAAAGGATAACAAATTTTTACTTAATATAACAATTAAAACAAATTATGGCACAGATTAAGATTGGTATCAACGGTTTCGGACGTATCGGCCGTATGGTATTCCGTGCAGCTTGCACTCAGACAGAGAAGTACGATGTAGTAGGTATTAACGACCTTTGCCCCGTAGAGTACTTGGCTTACATGCTTAAGTATGACACAATGCACGGTCAGTTCGATGGCACTATCGAGTATTGCACAGAGAAGAGCCTTCTTATCGTTAACGGTAAGGCTATCCGCGTAACTGCAGAGCGCAATCCCGAGGATTTGAAGTGGAATGAGGTTGAGGCTGAGTACGTAGTTGAGTCAACTGGTTTGTTCCTTACAGCTGAGAAGGCTGAGGCTCACATCAAGGCTGGTGCTAAGTACGTAGTTATGTCAGCTCCTGCAAAGGATAAGACTCCTATGTTCGTATGCGGTGTTAACACTAAC
>JAFOXS010000217.1 GCA_017391665.1 Alistipes sp.
ATTTACGGATCATTTCGGAGGAGAAATTCTGTGAAAATTGTCGTTTTGGATGCGGCTTCCCTGGGTGGGGATGTGGATCTGTCTCCTATCCTGAATCTGGGCGAAACAACTGTTTATGAACATGTAACTCCGGAGGAGGCACCGGAGATTATTGCCGATGCGGAGGTCATTGTGTATAACAAGACCAAGCTGACGGCACAATTGCTGGAGCATGCCAAGAAGCTCAAAGTGGTTTGCGTCACCGCCACCGGTTTTGACACGGTGGATACGGGGTACTGCCGGGACCATGGCATTGCCGTCTGTAATGTACCCGGTTATTCCACTGATTCTGTGGCCCAGTTGTCGGTGGCCCTGGCCCTGAATCTGGCCACCCATCTGAGGGAGTACCGGGAATTTGTCCACAGCGGCGCTTACTCCGCCGGTAATATTGCAAACAAGCTCAGCCCTTGCTGGAATGAGCTGACGGGCAAGACCTGGGGCATTGTTGGTATGGGCAACATCGGCCGCGAGGTGGCACGCCTTGCCGAGGCTTTCGGTTGCGAGGTGAGCTACTACTCCACTTCGGGCGTGGAGCGCAAGGAGGAGTACCCCACTCTGCCGCTCGTGGAGTTGCTCCGCTCATCGGATGTGGTGTCAATCCACTGCCCGCTGAACGATCGCACACGCTCGCTTATTGGTGCCGAGCAACTGGCGCTGATGAAGCCATCGGCAATCCTGATCAACGTAGCACGTGGCGGCATTGTGGATGAGGCGGCATTGGCAGATGCACTGAATGAGGAGCGTCTGCGTGGCGCAGCACTCGATGTATTTACCTCGGAACCCTTGCGAGAGTCACCGCTCTATACGCTCCGAGATCCCTACCGTCTGCTTGCCTCGCCCCACAACGCATGGTCGCCCGTCGAGGCCATCGACCGACTCATTGGCTGCATAGAGCAGAATATAGCCGACTACGTGGCTCGTCGATAAAACAAAAGAGGCTGTCCAACGTTCTGGTTGAACAGCCTCTTTTACTAATAATTATTACGTCATTACCCGACACCTGCAGGGTGGCGAAGGTAATCCTCCACTCAATCACACTTCGCTTACATTCCCGAGGATGCCCTTCGTTGCTAAAAGCAACGGGGCATGACGCAGGCGTAACGCCTGTTTTATTATTACTTTATTTAAGTATGCCGCAGTTAAGGCAAATGCAAATCACCCGTTACGGGCGCAATCCTCGCCTATGGCTCGGTGGAATGACGTATTTATATTCAACGTTATTCTACTTCACCTGCGCGGCGCCGTAGTTGATATTCACGCCGTGCATCGTAAGCACACGATCCAGACCGAGCATTCCTCGCTCATTCTTGCGTCCCTCGACCTTGCCCGCGAGCACATCGCGGCTCATCTGCAACATATCCTGCACACGCTTCACAGTCTCCACATTTACACCCATATAGTGGCCGGGATAGAGCTTCTCGATGCCATGTTTGAGCATATACTCGCTCATACGCTGGCATGTCAGCGCAAGGGTCGTAAAGTTAGTGGTCAGCAGCAGATTACCCGAACCGAAGGCATCACCGCTGAAGCCATAGTGAGCCTCACGGTCGATAAAGGTTGTTGAGCCGGGTGTATGGCCAGGCGTGAAGATAACCTCAATCTGACGACCGCCAAGATCAATCACCTCGCCATCGGTCAGATACTTAATCTCACCCTTATAGTCGCCCATCATCTCCTTCACGTTGACCATATCGGCAGCGTTGATATAGATCTCCTTGAAGTAGTTGACCGACGCACCCGTATGGTCGGGATGCACGTGTGTAGCCACCAGCGTCACGGGCTTCGACGTAATGCCCGCCACAATCTTATCCAAATCCTTGATATTCGTGCCGGCATCAATGAGCAGAGCACGCTCCTCGCCCTCGACGATATAGAGCGTCTCATTGGCCATCATCTTACCGTTACCCTCCCACGTGTGGGCATCAATCTGGCGGAACGTTACATCCTCGCCCTCATAAACAACCTTCTCCTCGTAGGTCATGCGTGGTTGCGCCATAGCCACCGTGCCTACAAGACACAGC
>JAFOXS010000323.1 GCA_017391665.1 Alistipes sp.
CTTATCCTTGAGCTGGTTGGCACTCTTTGGTAGCATCAGCTTCACGGCGTTCGGATTGATGAGCGTCGTGGCTATAATCATGAAGATCAACAGCAGGAACATCAAGTCGGTCATCGACGACGATGCAAACGAACTATCGACCTTCGAACCTCTTTTAATTGCCATAGCGTACTATTTTACGGGTTGATTCAAAATATCCATAAATGCGATTGAGTTAGCCTCCATCTGGAACACCAACTTCTCGATGCGAGCCACCAAGTAGTTATAGCCGAAGTAGGCAGGAATACCCACCACAAGACCCGCTACGGTAGTCACCATCGCAACGTACATACCGCCCGAGAGCAACGACATATCAACCGTACCACCCGCAGCAGCCATATCCATGAAGGTCTGCACCATACCGATAACAGTACCCAAGAAACCGATCATGGGAGCACCACCGGCGATGGTCGCAAGGAACGGAAGACCATTCTCAAGCTTCGACACCTCGAGGTTAGCTACGTTCTCGATAGCGGTCTGGATATCGCTCATAGGTCGACCAATGCGCTCGATACCCTTCTCGATCATGCGGGCAATAGGGGTATTGGTCTTGCGGCAGAGATCAACGGCAGCGCGGATCTTACCGTCAGAGATATAGTCGCGGATACGGTTCATAAAATTCATATCCAGACCCGAAGCCTTGCGGATAGCCATAAAACGCTCAACAAAGATAAATACGGTAACACCACCCAAGAGCAAAAGAGGCCACATCAACCAGCCACCCTTCATAAAGAGCTCCCAAAGACCCATGCGTGTCACCTCTGCAGCAGCTGCTGCCTCACCTGTTGCGACCATAGTATCGGCCGCCTGAATGAAATCGATCATAATTGTTTTTCTTTTTAATTTATTTAAGTTTTTATTTGTTTACTTTGTCTATGCCAGCGCTGCAGGTGGCATCATTTTTTACTTTGTCTGTGCCTTAAATGAATAAGTGTTATACCTTTTTTACTGTTGAGCGGTGGAGTCGCGTTCTATTACTTCAGTCTGCGTGCGCTCCTCGGTTGCGAGGCTGTCAAGCTGTGCCTGCTCGGCCTCCAGCTGCTCACGCTTGCGGCGACTCATGAATCGCTCACGGATACGACGCTTCAGATCGCTCCAGTTGTCAAAATCCTCCTTATAATATATACCTACACCCGTCTCCTGCAGACCCTGGTTCTCATCGAAACGGTCGATAGTCTGCGTGAAGCCTCGGAGCTTGAGGTTGCCGGCACGGTCGATAAGCCAAGTAATATAGGCCTCGCCCATGAAGTTGGACATATTACTACTATGCGCCATCTTATTATCCACCAAATAGTTACCCTCCAGCTCCACCAGCAGGCGGTCGTTGACCAGACTCTTCGAGAAGCCGAAGTCGATCTCATCGCTCGTCAGCTCGGAGCGGGGACGATAGCGCAGGATGATATTATAATCGTCGCTCGAGAGCCAGTTACTCAACTGATTCGACAACAGCTCAAAGCCCGTCGTAGCAGATGCCGAGGCACCGATAGAGGACGAGGTGGATGAGTCGGAGTAGAATGTACCACTCACGAGCAGGTACATGAACTGCGTAGCGATGGACTGCTGGTTGTTGAGCAGGTTGGCCACAGCGTTCTGGATCTCGGTATCGGCATTGGGCACCTTGATGTCGAACGTAACCGTCGGAGCGGTCAGACGCTCTGTGAGGTTGATGATACAATCCACAGGCACGGCACGTGTCACATTATCCAGCGTCGTGGACGAGAGCAGCGGCTGCAGCGAGGCCTTGAGGCTATACACTGCATCGATATTGAGTCGTGCATCCAGCGGGTCACCCGTCCATTGGATGGTCGATCCACTATTAATAACGAATCGTTTGTTGATAATATTTTGCAGCGTGAAGAGGTAGCTACCCTCGGTGATGGTGTAGTCGCCATACATATCGAAGATGTTGGTAGTCGGCACCACACGGATATTGAGTCGTCCATCACCACGAGCACGTATGACGTCACCCACCGTGGGGTCGATAACGAGCTGCACCTCGGCCGTAGGCGTTGCCGTAAGGTCGATATTCACACTCATATTGCTTGCTCCCGACGACGACTCGCTGCGGCGTGTACGGCGCTCGAAGGCCATCTTCTTACGTGCAAGGTAGTTCGTTGAGTCGATCTCCACACCCGGTTGCTCGAAGACCACAAAGTCGGCCGAGGCCACATCGCTCTTGCCCGAGAGGGGCATGAAGAACTGCGAAGCACCTGCCGTAGTAGCCACTACATCGATGTTGTTGCCACTCTTGTCGCCCGTGATGGTTGCCGTACCCGAGCCATAGACCTTACCATAGAATAGATCGTTATCCTGTGCCGTAGTATTCAGCACAAGCATATTGCGTGGCACAACACGCATCGAGTAGGCAATGTTCGAGAGGTGGTTAAGATCCAGATCCATGTTCATCGTACCCGAATTCTGCTCCGTATCATAGACTCTGACGTTCGATGCACGGAAGTGGTTGTCGGCCACCGTAACCGTAGCCTTGGGCACGGAATATCTCACGCGGGTATAATCGACCATAGTCGAGAGGTCGCTCACCTCCACCTTGCCGCTGAGCGTTGCCTGACGGCGCTGACCCTCAATGTTGAGCGTTGCATCGGCCCTACCCTCGGTACCAGACACCACGCTTACGAGCAGGGGATCGAGCATAGCCATAGGCAGATTCCTAAGCGTTGCATCTGCATAATAGCGCGACGTTGTGGGGGCATAGTAACCCTGCACCACCTCATCGCCCGTGCGCGAGTTACGCATCGCCACACGGATACGCTCCTGCTCTATATCCCAATTTGACGTTATGCATAAAGGTGCCACAGCCGTATTGTTCACACGCATGCTGTCAATATCCACGTCAGCCATCACAGAGGCGTGGTTGAATGCCGACCTTAGCGATGCCACACCATTGGCACGTCCCTCCACCTTATAGCCCATGCGACGAGCGAAGCCCATCAGGGGTGAGAAGTCGAAATCGTGCAGCGTCATGGTGATAGAGTCCTCCTCGCTGCGCGACATCACACCATCCAGATGCATCGACTCTCGTCCCGAAGCAAGACGCAGGTTGGCAACCGCCACACGAGCCGTGTCGATGCTGATACGCTCCGATGTAATGCGCCACGGACGGCCAGTAGCGGTGATCGTAGCGGGATAGAGCGTTATATCGACATGGGGCATATTGGTAGGCTCGATGCGGGTAAGCTGAGCCTGCAGAGCCACCACGCCCGACAACGTATCGTTGCCCTCGTTGAAGCCCGCCGAGAGAGATACACGGTTATTCTTCGCTCCACCCATAACCGATAGTCTGGGCAGATGCAGCGCACCGGCATAGAGATCATCCGAACTGAGGTACATAGCCAGCGAGTCGCCCTGGTTCGTAACGTTCACATTAAGACTCGTCGCCAGCATCTTATTGCGCTCGATATAATCGGACTGGGCACGCAGCGAGAGGTGGTTCGACGAGGGATTCATCACAAAGTTAAGATGCGAGCCGCGAGCCAGCTGCAAACCCTCCGATATGGCATTGAGCAGGGGATCAATCTCCTTGACCGTAACCGAGAGTGCCGAATAACCACCCTGTCCATCGCCCTGGTATGCGGCCTTGCTTTGAATGCCCGGCAGATATTTGGCCATGGCGGTCTGCAGATAGCGCACCACGTCGGCATAGCTCGTAGGACCTGTGAAGGTAGCATCGGCAAAGTCAGACGTAAAGGCGAGTGATCGCTGTCGGCTATCGTTATCCGCCGTAAGGCGTATGGGCGAAGTGAGCAACGTATCGGCATCATATATATAACGTCCGCCATCGATGGTAAGCGTACCGTTCAAATCGTCCAGCGTACGACCAACAGCATAGAGTTCTGCATTGAATCCGAGCAGCGACGTGGTGTCGCGCTGATTGACATTCATAGCATGCAGGTCGGCCTCATCAACCGCCAGACGCAGGTCGTACATAGGTCGCTCGCTATTCATATCGGCCAGGCCCGAGAGTGCAAAGCGCAACGGGAAGGCCTCACTGCGTATCGTACCCGAGAAGCTCTTGTTGGCTACCGTACCGTTGATTGTCACATCCTCGTAGTGTGCATTATGGAACTCCATATCCTGCACCGTGCCGTTCACCGCACCTCGCAGGCTGTTGCTCGTTGTCGAGCCATTGAACGCCACAATACCCGTCACACTACCCAGCGCAGGGAATTGCAGCATCTGTCCGAGTTGCAGATGGCGCAACTCGGCAAAGGCCTCCAGCGACGATTGTGCAGGCTGTCCCTTAACGCGAGGCATCGGGCGACGTGCAGCCGTCATCGAGGCATTACCCGTCTGTGTGGTGAGTTTCAGGTCGGCATCGAACTGCGCAAAGCCACCGTCGAAGTTACCAGCGCAGATAATCTCGCCCGCAGCATCGGCCATCTTGAGCACACTGCTCGGCAGCGAGCGACCAGTAATGCCGGCAAGCAGACGTGCGGCATCGCCCTCGGTAGTTTTCAGACGCTTCAGGTCGAGTGTCATTCGTCCATTGCGCACATCCGGAAGACCACGCAGACGCACATCGCCTCGTAAGGAGGTATGCTCGCCAAAGGATGCATTCTCCACACTCACCAGCATATCGGCAACCGTACCGTCGATTGTGGCATTCACATCGCGCAGCAGCACATTCCACGGCAGCATGGCCGGTGCGAAGTGTGCAACATCGGATGATGATACAACGCTCTTATATACCTGTCCCTCGATGCGTACGTTATTGATAAAGTCCTTGTAGGATTGCCAGTTCTCACCACGCAGCGTGAGCGACGGCAGGCGGATATCCGAGCGCTCGGCCATCACCTCAAAGTCGCGCAGGCTGATTACGCCCTTATCCACATCGAAGTGACCGGTAAAGTTCTGCACCATGAAGCCACAATGCTCCACAGCCGAGAAGTTGCGGATGTAGCCACCCACACGGCTGCCCTCGAGCGTGAAGTCATCGACCAGAGCCGACATATGTTCGATGTGCATATCGTTGTAGTCGATACCGTAGCTCGGATTGCGGTGCTCGTGCTGCTCGACAATAAGATTTATATTCTGCAGATAGACATCCTTGACCTTGAGCGAGAAGCCGCCCTTCTTCTCACGCTCCTTGCGCGAAAGGCGATCGACAACCTGCTTGATGTTCATTTCGCCCTCGGGCGTCTCGCGGATGTTGAGATGGGCATTTGTGATAGAACCATTGCGAAGCGTTATGCCCTGTCCTCCGTTAAAGCGCGAGAGATAGACCTTCAACCGATCAACGTAGAGCAGCGTGTCCTGCTGATAATCCTCGACATAGAATCCATCCAGTCGCAGGCTGCCCAGCGCACCCAGACGGATGCGGTCGATCTCGACACGGGTCTCCAGACGCTTCGACAAAAGTGAGGTTGCACGGTCGACAAGGAAGTTCTGCACCGAGGGCAACTCAACGAGCACAGTGAGCACAATAGGACAAAATATCAGAAACAAAACCGTGACTGATAGCGCCTTTAACAATATTTTTGTAACTTTGTGCATTCAACAATGGTCATTAATCTTACAAATGTAGAAATTTTTCTATTAAAATAGAAAAAAAACGACGAAAAGCACTCATATGGATATAACAATTCTTGGCATAGAGTCATCATGCGACGACACATCGGCTGCCGTTCTGCGCAATACCACGCTGCTATCGAACGTGATAGCATCACAAGCGGTACACGTAAAGTATGGCGGCGTAATACCCGAGCTCGCATCACGTGCCCATCAGCAGAACATCATCCCCGTGGTGGATACCGCCCTAAAGGAGGCTGGCATTACGGTGGACAAGATCGACGCCATAGCCTTCACACGTGGCCCCGGCCTGCTGGGTTCGCTTCTGGTCGGCACATCGTTTGCCAAGGGACTCTCCATTGCAAATAACATTCCGATGGTGGAGGTTAACCACCTGCAGGGACATATTCTCTCGCACTTTGTTGACCTGCCCGACAAGGAGCTGCCCCACCCCTCGTTTCCGTTCCTCTGCCTGCTTGTCAGCGGCGGACATACGCAGATCGTAAAGGTGAGCTCTCCGCTCGAGATGGAGATCATCGGCACCACGATCGACGATGCTGCCGGCGAGGCATTTGACAAGTGTGCTAAAGTGATGGGATTGCCCTACCCTGGAGGCCCCGTGATTGACCGACTGGCGAAGGAGGGAGATTCTTCAGCTTTTGAATTTTCGAAGCCACACGTAAAGGGCGAGTTTGACTACTCTTTTTCGGGTCTTAAAACCTCATTCCTCTACACCCTGCGTGACCGCGTAGCCGAGGATCCCGACTTTGTCGAGAAGCACAAGGCTGACCTCTGCGCATCGCTGCAGAAAACCATCATCGATATTCTGCTCGACAAGCTCATTAAAGCCACCAAAAAATTGGGTATCAAGGATGTAGCCATCGCTGGAGGAGTGTCTGCAAACTCTGGTTTGCGTGAGGCTGTGGCCGAGGCTGGACGTCGTCGTGGCTGGCGCACATTCATTCCCGAGCTGAAGTTCACCACCGACAATGCCGCCATGATTGCCATCTCGGGATACTACCGTTATCAGCAGGGAATGATCTCCGATCTGAGCATCGCACCCGTTGCCCGTTTAGAGGAAATTTTGTAAATATTTCTACATACACTTTCTGAAGCCATCCCACTTTCGGGGTGGCTTTTTTCGCACCATACGCAAAGAAAAATCAAACATTTTATTTCACATTTCAAACATTTATTGAGATATTTTATTACATTTGCGGATGTCAAACCCGCACATAAGCGGGAGACTCAAAACACATAATAAAATCAAATGAAAACATTGAAAATCGGAGACCTCCTGGCCAAAGTACCCATTGTGCAGGGAGGTATGGGCGTAGGAATCTCGCTATCTGGCCTGGCATCAGCCGTAGCCAATGCTGGAGGTGTGGGAGTAATCTCAACAGCGGGATTAGGCGTCATTTATAACGAAATCTCAAAGAATTTTAACGAGGCAAGCATCTACGGCCTAAAGGAGGAGCTGCGCAAGGCACGTGAGGCGACGAAGGGTATCGTGGGCGTGAACATCATGGTGGCACTCACAAACTTTGCCGATCTGGTTCGCACCTCGATCGAGGAGAAGGCCGACATCATCTTCTCGGGCGCAGGATTGCCTTTGAATCTCCCCTCATTCCTGAAGGAGGACTCAACGACAAAGCTTGCCCCCATCGTATCGTCAGCACGTGCGCTGAAGGTTATCTGCCGCCGCTGGATTGGCGAGTGGGGATATGTGCCCGATGCAGTGGTTGTCGAGGGTCCCAAGGCTGGCGGTCACCTCGGCTACTCGAACGAGCAGCTGGGCGATCCCGCCTATTCACTCGAAGCTATCGTTCCCGAGGTGGTGGCTGCAGCACGCGAGATTGGCGAGCAGCAAGGCCGTTACATTCCTGTGATTGCTGGCGGCGGCATCTTCACAGGCGAGGATATTCATAACATTATGGCTCTCGGAGCTGACGCAGTGCAGATGGGTACTCGCTTCGTCGCTACCGAGGAGTGCGACGCATCACCTCTGTTCAAACAGAGTTACATCGATGCGAAACAGGAGGATATAGAGATCATCCAAAGTCCCGTAGGTATGCCGGGACGTGCGGTGCACAACTCGTTCCTCGAAAAGGTAAAGCAGGGTCTGAAGCAACCCAAATCGTGCCCGTTCAACTGCATCAAGACGTGCGACGTGACACACTCGCCATACTGCATTATGCTGGCTCTCTACAACGCCTTCAAGGGACGTATGGAGCATGGCTACGCCTTTGCAGGCGAGAATGCATGGCGATGTGACAAAATCTTAAGCGTCAAGGAATTATTCTCATCACTTAAAGCAGAATTTGACGCCAAGGCGGCTTCACTCATAGCCTGCCCATCGGCACAATAAAACAGACAAAACTTCTACCAATCGATCATAGACCACGGGGCACAGCACTCGTGGTCTGTTTTTTTATATACCTATTTTTATAAAAAATTTGAATTACGGAGGACAACGAAACGATTTTATGCATATCTTTGTCACAAAATTGACATAAACTATAACAAAAAATATTATGGAGAATCTTAATGCGAAAGAGGTTAAGGAGATTGTGATCCGTTTCTCGGGCGACTCGGGCGACGGCATGCAGCTCACGGGTACCCTCTTCTCGAACACGTCGGCACTCGAAGGCAACGGCATTTCGACCTTCCCCGACTACCCCGCCGAGATTCGCGCACCGCAGGGCACTGTGGCTGGCGTATCAGGTTTTCAAGTACACATCGGTGCAGGCAAGATTACCAATCCCGGTGACTTCTGCGATGCTCTGGTTGCTATGAATCCCGCAGCACTGAAGGCTAACCGCAAGTGGCTGAAGAAGGATGCTACGGTGATTATCGACGGCGACACCATCACCGAGGACAACCTCAAAAAGGCTGGTTTCGCGACGCTCGACCCCATTGCTGAGCTTGGTCTGGAGGGTTACAATGTAGTTATTCCCGACATCACTACAATGACTAAGGCTGCCCTGGCCGACATGGGTCTGGATAATAAGTCGGTTGTAAAGTGCAAGAATATGTTTGCGCTGGGTATCTGCTTCTACATCTTCAATCAGCCCGAGGATTACGCAAAGCGCTATATCGACTCAAAGTTTGCAAAGAAGAACCCCACCGTGGCCGAGGCCAACAAGCTGGCCATCGATGCAGGTTACAACTATGCAGCCAACACACATCAGTTTGCCAACACCTACCGCATCGCATCGGCTCCCATCGAGAAGGGTACATACCGCTCGATCAACGGTAATGTAGCAACTGCATGGGGTCTTATCGCCGCAAGTGAGAAGGCGAACCTTCCTCTCTTCTGCGGTTCATACCCCATCACTCCCGCTACGGTTATTCTGGAGGAGCTGGCAAAGCACAAGAATCTGGGTGTGAAGACCGTACAGGCTGAGGATGAGATCGCAGGTATCTGTACATCTATCGGTGCGGCTTATGCCGGTAACTTCGCGGTAACCACCACATCGGGTCCCGGTCTTTCGCTCAAGAGCGAGGCTATGGGTCTGGCTGTAATGGCCGAGTTGCCCCTCGTTATCGTGGATGTTCAGCGTGGCGGCCCCTCAACAGGTCTTCCCACAAAGACTGAGCAGAGCGACTTGATGCAGGCATTGTATGGTCGTAATGGTGAGTGCCCCGTAGTTGTTGTGGCAGCATCATCGCCCAGCGACTGTTTCCACTACGCATTTATGGCATCGAAGATAGCTATGGAGCATATGGTTCCCGTAATTCTCTTGACCGACGGCTTTATCGCCAACGGTTCGGAGCCCTGGCGCATCCCCTCGATGGCAGACTACCCCGCAATCTGTCCTCCCATCGTTGATTCGGTAGCCGAGGGCGAGGAGTTC
>JAFOXS010000258.1 GCA_017391665.1 Alistipes sp.
AAATTATATCGTCATCACGAGCGAGTATCTCAATGCACTGAGATATGAGTGTGGTGATCTACCTTTGTGCACTATAATCTTCTTGCCACTTTTTGACGGCAAAAAGTAGCGCAAAAACCGCGCGGTGACAATTTTCGGGGTCATACGCAAAAATTTTCTAAAACGGACGCATGCGCGCTTTTACTTCGTGAAAAGGTCTCCGTTTTTTAACGCAAATTTTCTCGTCTGCCCTTTTTTCGAAAAGTTGCCTGCCGCGTTTGATTCACATCTTCGATGTGATAAATAATGAGGCGTGCGTCAGCCTCTCCGCACTGCGAAAGTTTGTGGATAAAGGGCGACGCGCAGACGGAGGGTTAAAAAATGATGACCTTTTGATGGCTTTCAAAAGTGCGTAGCAATCATTTTACCGACGACAAGTGGCGACCCCGCAAATTTCGCCTTGCGGTGGCTTTTGCTCCACTTTTTCCACAAAAAGTGGATTAATAAATAATTTATATCTATCAGCAAAGTAATATTAATAAAGGTAGATTGCCACGCCCCTGCATATAGCGCAACAAGTATCAATAAGGCTTTAAAATGCAGGTTCTCGCAATGACGTAGATTTATAAAAAAGCGGAAACCCCCGCTTTAGGGATTTCCGCCATCGTATTATGAGTTGCTTATGGTTGGAACTCATTATAGATTTTGAAGCGCAGCCTTATATTTCTCATACTTTGCCATCATACCCGACTCATCGCGCAAACGGAAAGCAATCATATACAAAGACTGAACGGTAGGCTTGTGCTGGGGATTAAGTGCGTATGCGCTCTCTAATGCTGACATTGCTGATTTGTAATAATCATTTACATTTTGCATATCAGCTTTATAGTCTGCCTGATTATCATACTTCTTACCACTAATCTCTTTATCTAATGCATCCGCCTTTGCTATATCAGCCATGCCTGCGGCATACAATGATGCAAAGTCCTTTGATACCCCACTATCAGCTACCGCAGTAAAGACAATAGGTACGGTGAATTTTACCCTCACTTTTTGGCCATTCTCCTCGCCTGCTGTCCACGCCTTAGGCGCCGAGTTGAATACTCGCTCAACCTCGGCAGAAAGCACCATATCGGGCGAACGCAACACGGTAAACTCTGACATAGAGCCATCCTTCTCAACTACAAACGAGAAGAGAACACGACCCGAGATACCCTTCTCTACAGCCTCAGCTGGATACTGAATCTGGCTCTGCATCCAAACTGCAAAACGATTCACATCACCACCTTGGAATTTTGGCATCTTCTCGGCTTTGATTAAGGGATCGCCGTCAATATCAGTATCAACCTCATTTTTGAGTGTTATCACAATCAAGCCCTCCTTAACATCATCCGCCGAGATATTCAGGTCGAGTTCAGCAGCATACTCCTTGGCCTTGTCCCCCTTGAACACCGACATATTGTCGATGGTGTTGGGGTCTAACTTCCTCATCTCGTCACGGGGAACGACCTTGCCGTCGATAACAACAACGGGATTAGGCTTCTCCTCGTCTTGCAGGTTTACGGAATTTTCTGTAACTTTGTTCTGTACCTCACGAGGAACATACTCAGTTGTGGCAAATGCGCTGAGCGCAACGGCCACCATAGGCACGACCAGCAACGCCTTGGTTGCAGCCCACCTCGATGATTGGTTTTTGCACATCATAGTGATTCGATTTTTAAGGTTACTGTGATTCAGGCAGTTGGCAACGGAGTGGAGTCTATAGCCAACTGCTCTTTTTATTAATAACATTTGATAGGTTTTCGCATCAATACCACGGTTTAGTACCGCCTCATCGGCCTGATACTCATGTAGCGACTGCAACTCGCGGCGCAGTAGCCACAGCGCAGGGTTAAACCACCACAAGCAGAGAGCCAAATCAACGGCCAGCACATCCAGCGAGTGGCGCAGGCTGATATGTGCCATCTCGTGCGTGATAATCATATCACGGAACTGCTCTACATCGCTCTTCGATGCCACGATATGGCCAAACCAACTAAATGGCGAAGAGAGCGAATCAACGACCGTAAGCGTAACATCCTCCTCGATAACGCTCATCTGTCCGCTATGAATCAATCGCCACACCGAGTAGATACCCACAGCCAAGCGCACCAGCATAAAGGCCACGCCAACAAAGAAAAGCATAACGGCCAAATCCTTCAGCAAAGCCACATAATCAACGCCCAGCTCCGCCACCTCGGCAACCACCATATCGTCAATCTCGATAGCCGACACCGTAGGCGCAGCGTCGTACTCCTTCACGATTCTTACGTGGCACAAGGGCAACAGCGCTGACAACACGACCGATCCGAGCAGAAGCACACGGTTGAAAGAGTGCAGGGTCTCGTAACTCATCGCCACCTTATAGATGAGGTAGAGCGTCGCCAGGCAGATGGCCGACTGCGCGAGATATACCAAAAATTCAAACATAGCCTTTCGTTTTTGCGGTTCTACCCTACTGATTGTTCACCTTGCGTATCAACTCCTCCAGCTCCTCGATCGAGATCTTCTCCTCGTCGATAAGAGCCGAGACCACCGACTTGTACGAGTTCTCGAAATAACGTGTCACGACACTGCCCAGCACGCCCTTCGAAAACTCCTCCTGCGAGATGATGGGACGATAGCGGTAGGTGTTACCAAAGGCCTCGTGGTCGAGAAAACCTTTCGTCTCAAGTGTACGCACCATTGTCGAGATGGTGTTAAAGTGTGGCTTGGGGTCGTCGTACAGCGCAACGACATCCTTTACGAACATTGCTCCACGCTCCCAAAAATAGAGCATCAACTCCTCCTCTTTGTTGGTTAATTTCTGCATCGCGATATAGTTTTTAGGGTTCTCTACTACAAAGGTAACTAAAAAATTTTCACATGCAACTATTTTTTATAGTTTTCTAACTAAAAAGTTTAGTTCACGTGAAAAAAGTCTGTTTTTGGGCGTTATACCTTAAATATAAAGGCACAAAAAAAAGACGCACTCCCGTGGGGGAATGCGTCGTACTAAAATTTGTTCCTGTTGCTTACTCAGCGGGAGTCTCAGCGGGAACCTCAGCCTGGGGCATTGCGTTCTGAGTAGAGGTAGCATTTACGTGCTCCATCAAAGCCTCAGCATCCTTCTGCAATGAGCTTGAAGATGTAGAGAAACCATCCTCCATTGAGATGGTAGCCACAAGGCTCAAAGCAACGATCAGACCTGCCAAAGTCCAGGTGGTCTTCTCGAGGATGTTAGCTGACTCGCGTACACCCATAACCTGGTTAGCAGCACCGAAGTTAGCAGCCATACCGCTCTTGGGGTTCTGAACCAATACGGCCAAAATAAGGATGATGCTCGCAACAAGAATCAATACGATGCAAATTGAATACAACATAGTTTTATACTGTTTTTTAATTGTTACTATCTATCTTTGAGATAATCTCTGCAAAGTAAACACTTTTTTCGGGATTTAGCAAACTTAATTTGCGATAAGTTTCCTTTGCCATATCTTTTAGCCCCTGCTTGAGGTAAACTTCAGCCAGCTCCTCGCTCACAAATTCGTCATCCTCATCCAGTTCGGGCTCGGTCACAATGTCGTCGGTTACATCACCCTCCTCGGCCACAATACGGCGTGGTTCCGAGCGCAGAAACTTATCAATAATATCGTCAGCCGTAACGAGCATAAGGCGCTCAATATCAATCGACTGCTCACCTACACTCGGGCGCTCCAAAAGCTCTTCGAGCAGCGCATTCGCATCCACATTTGCAGCCTTTACATTGCCCTCTGCTACGCTCCATCGCTCGCTGCGCATAAGGCCCTCAACAGCCTCGAGCGGGATCTCCAGAGGCTCATTTTCGGCGTATGATTTTTTTTCAATATTTTTTCCCATTTTTCTACCAGTTGGCTGCTGCAGCCATGAAAATATCGGTTACAATCTGATCCACGATCTGCTGATCAAGCTCCGACTGAATATCGGTCAGCAGCTGCTGCGAATCATAATCGGCAAACTGCGAGAAGCTCTGCACAAAGGAGTTCTGCGGCTCGACAACATTGGTAAACTCAACACGGACCGTGATCGTGAGTCGGTTCAGCTGCGCGTAGTTATCGCTCGACACCGAGGCCGTCGTTGAGCTATAACCCGTAATCTCGCCCTCGAAGGCGAAGTCGCCACCCTCCTCAACGAGCTGTAGCTTGGTCTGTCGCGAGAACTTATCCTTGAGCGACTCGGTGAGCATCGTGCTGAGCGTGGGCGACACCATAGGGGCATTATTGGGGAAATATGCCACGCTGAAGGTCTTGGCCGCCTCGGGAATACTTGCTCCCGAGAATGAATAACCGCCACGCATGAAGATGCATCCGACCATAAACATCGAACACACAACAAGTGCCAAAGCTGAAAATTTATATACTATCTTTTTCACTGCTGAACAATTTCTAAAATTCGTCATCACTAATACCCAGCTCCTTGATGCGGCGATAGAGTGTGCGCTCCGACATGAAGAGTTCGCGCGCA
>JAFOXS010000089.1 GCA_017391665.1 Alistipes sp.
CCGAGCGTCAGCCTATCCCGCACTGCGAAAGTTTGTGGATCAAGGGCGGCGTGCAGGCGGAGGGTTAAAAAATGATGACCTTTTGATGGCTTTCAAAAGTGCGTAGCAATCATTTTACCGACGACAAACGGCGACCCCACAAATTTCGCCTTGCGGCACATTTGGGCTCCACCTTTTGGGTGACAAAAGGTGGATACATCTTGAGATGTAGGTCTATCGTATAAGGGGAATAATGTCAATCGCACCATTACAGTAGTGCGGGGGCTGTAATAGACGTAATCTGTAATTTTTTTACGCCTTGAGATATATCTTTTTGCGGTGCATGATCCACAGTATGAGAAAGATCGTGCCGACATGGCAGATGGTGAGCAGCACCTGATACCAGTCGCCCATATACTGCTCCAGACCATACAGCAGCGAGTTGGCAATGCCACGGAAGTTGAAAATCTGCGCCAGTATATATGCTACAATGGAGTTCATGCCATAGACCTTGAGCCACTCGCTCTGGCGGGTGTATCCCTTGCAATCGACCAGATAGTAGGCTATACCCATCAGAATGAACGATATGCCTGCGGCAAAGAGCGCCATCGAGCTTGTCCATATAATCTTCACTATAGGCATCCATATGCTCCACACGAGCGCCACAGCCACCATAGCGGCACCCGCTACGAACAGCACCTTGAGCTTGCGGCTATCCTCCCATCGGCTCTTGAGGATGTGACCTGCCAGCATACCGCTGATGCCCGTCACGGCAAAGGTCAGCGAGCTCAGAATCCACGTATAGTGATAGCCTGCATCCCACACCACAACGCCATTCTCTACCGTAGCATGATCCCTCCAGCGACCCAGCACCAGACGGTCGATACCCTCGGCGAGGTTGCCATCGGGGGTGTAGTCGCCCAAGCCAAAGCCACCAACAGAGAACAACTCCATAGCCGCCCAGTAGCCCAAGAGCAGCACCACGGCAGCTATGATCTGCGTGCGTACACGAGTGAAGAGGTACAACACCGCGGCAGCGGCATAGGCTACGGCGATAGCTTGCAATGTATTGGTGTAGAGGTATATGCGATCTGGATCAAGAGCCAGCAGGTTGCCCTGACACATCATGCCGAAGATCCACAGCACCACAACGCGACGCGCTATGCGCCACAGTGCCTCACGATGAGTGGACTCGCCACGGCGGTAATGCTCCAGCGCAAAGGGAATCGTAATGCCCGACATGAACATGAACAGCGGCATGATGATATCCCACGGTGCGAAACCCTCCCACTCGACATGGTGGAAGATCCACATCGAGGAGTTGAGCCACTCCCAGTTGGCGGCGCGTGCTATGGCATTTACTACGGGGCCCAGTGCCAGAAGGAAAAAGAGGTCGGCACCACGCAGTACATCGAGGCTGGCAAGACGTCGTTTCATAGGTTGTCGGTTTTCGGGTTATTTGAATGGCGAGTCGGGCTCCTTCGACATCACCCAGTAGAAGAGCTTATCCACCAGGCCAGGGGCAAACTTCTTCACAAAGTGTGTAGCGCGACCCTCAGCCTCCATCAGGCACAATCGTTTGCGGCGTGCTATGCCGCGTGCCACAATGTGAGCCACCTGCTCGGCGGTCATCATCTTACCCTCCTCGCGAGGTGTTGAGCCCTGCTGCGAGCCATCGGCCGTCAGAGCCGAGAAGCGTACGTTAGAGGCGGTGAAGCCCGGGCAGGCAACCATAACGTGCAGACCCTTCTTCAGATTCTCGATGCGGACGGTTTCGAGAAATCCTGTCATGGCAAACTTCGATGCCGAGTAACCCGTACGTCCGGGCAGACCATGAATACCCGCAACGGATGAGATACCCACCAGCGAGCCCTTCGACTGCTGCAGGTAGGGTAGAGCATACTTGGTGCAATATACCGTGCCCCAGAAGTTTACATCCATCAGTCGGTGCAGTACGCTAAGGTCCAAATCGTCGAACAGCGCACGCATCGAGATACCTGCGTTGCAGATCAGAACGTCGATGCCGCCGAACTTTTCTACTGCGGTTTGGATCAATCGCTGGCAATCCTCAGCCTTTGTTACGTCGCACTCCGACCATGCGGCCTTGCCACCCTTTGACTCTATCTCGCGGCACATCTCACGAAGCTTGTCAGCCTGACGTGCTCCCAACACTACCTTAGCTCCCATCGCGGCATATTCGCGTGCCATAGCGGCACCGATACCCGACGATGCTCCGGTGATTACCACCGTCTTACCATTTAGTTTGTTGCTCATATATTGGTTGTTAATTTTCTACTTACTGACAAATATACGAAAAAAAAGATGAAAGAGGCTATCTTTCATCCATAATCTTATTATGCGTAGTTACAGTTACACCAGTTACACGAGTTACACCCCCTGTAACAGTGTAACAGTGTAACGCCTGTAACAGTGTAACGCCTGTAACTCTGTAACTCTGTAACGCTACAACTCTATTACCATACCATCGTAGCCCAGCTCTACGCCCTGGGGCAGTCGCTCGGGCGAGGCGGCGTGGTGTCCAATCTCGTGCGAGAGGTGAGTAAGTATAGTACGACGTGGCTTGACACGCTCGGCTATGGCCGTAGCCTCCTCTACATTAAAGTGTGAGGGGTGTGGCTCCCAGCGCAGGGCATTTATAACGAGCACCTCTACGCCCTTGAGCTTCTCTAATTCGCTGGGGTCTATCTCCTTAAAATCAGTCATATACGCCAGCTTTCCAATACGGTAACCCGTAACATTGAAGCGCGTAGAGTGACGTCCCGCTATGGGCGTAATCTCCACTCCTTTTATGGTAAAGGGTGTTACGCCGTCAATCTCGTGCAGGCGTATCTCTGGTACTCCACGATACTTATCCTCGACGAAGGCATAGTCGAAGTCCTTACGCACCGTGGCGGCAGTACGCTCGGTAGCGTAGATATCTACTACACGTATGATAGGGTAGTCAACAAAGTTGAATGCACGTACATCGTCCAAACCTGCGGTATGGTCTTTATGTTCGTGTGTGAGTAGTATGGCGTCTAACTGTCTCACGCCCGTGCGTAGCATCTGCTCGCGGAAGTCGGGACCGCAGTCGATTACAAGACGCAGGTCATCTACCTCCAGCATAGCCGACGTGCGCAGTCGCTTGTCGTGGCTGTCGGTGGAACGGCACACCTCGCAACGGCAACCAATAGTGGGTACGCCCTGCGATGTTCCGGTGCCTAAGAGTGTGAGTTTCATACTTTATATATTTGAATATATTATTTACTCTGCGTGTCTGCTTGGCCGTATGGCTACACGCCCGAGTATGGTTGTATATATATTATAATTACACGAGTTACAGAGTTACAGAGTTACAGGGGGTGTAACTGGTGTAACTGGTGTAACTGTAACAAGTATCTTTTCTCTTAATCCACTTTTTGTGGAAAAAGTGGCAGAAAAAGAATTCACACAGACAAGAGCGCTGTTACACTGTTACAGTTGTTACACTGTTACACTGTTACAAGGGGTGTAACACGTGTAACTGTTGTAACTGTAACTGTAACCCATCTTTGATCTTTGATCTTTTATCTTTTATCTTTATTTCGTATCTTTGCCGCAGAAAAAATCTTTTGCAATGAATACAATTCAGAAATATGCCCGTCTGGTGAAGTTCTCGCACACCATCTTCGCCATGCCCTTTGCTATGTTGTCGTTCACCTATGCCCTGTGGAGCACCCCTGCGGCTGAGCAGTCTAACCCCTGGTGGTGGCTTACGTTGCTGGTGCAGGTAGTGTTGTGTATGGTCTTTGCCCGCAATGTGGCTATGGGCTTCAACCGCTGGGCCGACCGCGACATCGACGCGCAGAACCCCCGCACGGCCGACCGTGAGATTCCCGCAGGTGTGGTCAAGCCCCGCGCAGCGCTTATCTTCGTAGTAATCAACGCCCTGCTCTTTATCCTTACGGCCTCGACGATCAACACCCTCACGGCTCTGCTCTCGCCCGTGGCGCTGGCCGTAGTGATGGTATATAGCCTCTGCAAACGATTCACCTCGATGGCGCATATGGTGCTCGGTCTGGCGCTCGGCATCGCCCCCGTGGGTGCCTATATTGCTGTTACGGGAGCCTTCTCGCTTCAGGCTTGCATCCTCTCGCTCGTCGTATTGACGTGGACCGCAGGATTCGACATAATCTATGCCCTGCAGGACGCCGACTTCGACCGCAAGGCGGGTCTGCACTCCATACCGGCACGCTTCTCGCCCAGCACATCTCTGATGATAAGCATCGCGCTGCACTGCGTGGCTGTGGCCTCGCTCATATGGTTTGCTACCTATCTGCCGCAGAGCATCTGGACGTGGGCAGGTGTAGTGGTGTTTGCCTCTATTCTTACGTTAGAGCATGTGCTTGTAACCCCTACTCGCACGCGACACATCGGCATAGCCTTCGGCACGTTGAACGGTCTGGCGTCGCTCACGCTGGCGGTGTTGGTAATTGTTGGTATGTTATTGGCATAGAGTGATGTGGCTGAGTCTTGCATTTGTATCGGCGCTCTTTCTGGGCTTGTACGACGTAGCTAAAAAACGCGCCGTGGCCGATAATGCCGTGGCTGTGGTGCTACTGCTCACGACGGCTCTATCGACGCTGCTCTTCCTGCCCGTTATCATCTCCTCGCTGGGCGAGTGGGGATGGTTCTCCGACACTATATTCGACTACGGACGGCAGAGCCTGCAGGCGCACGGACAGGTGATGCTCAAGGCTTGTATAACGCTCTCGTCGTGGGGCTTTGGATATGTGGGCATAAAGCATCTGCCACTAACGATCGTGGGCCCTATCAACGCCACACGTCCCGTAATAGTGCTGCTCGGAGCTCTCATAATCTTTGGTGAGCGATTGAACGCGCAGCAGTGGGTGGGAGTGTCGTTAGCATTTGTTTCGATACTTCTCTTAAGCCGTGCCTCTCGCAAGGAGGGCATCAACTTCGTGCGTAACCGCTATATCCTCTACGTTGCCATTGCCGCCGTGCTGGGTGCTACGAGCGGACTCTACGACCGCTACCTGCTGCGCGAGATTGACCCTATGTTTGTGCAGAGCTGGTTTTCTCTGTATCAGGCCTTGATTATGGGCATCGTGGTCGTGGCTATGTGGCTGCGTGGAGCCCTGCCCCGCTTTGAGTGGCGATGGGCTATACCTCTGATTACCATCTTCCTTACAATAGCCGACATGGCCTACTTTGTGGCTCTCGCTGAAGGGGATTCGATGGTTGCCGTGGTGTCGATGGTGCGCCGCTCGTCGGTGGTGGTATCATTCGCTTGCGGCGCCCTGCTCTTCGGCGAGAAGAACCTCCGCTCGAAGGCTATCGACCTTATCTTTATCCTTGTGGGTATGGTCTTCCTGTGGCTGGGTACAAGGTAGCAATCGGTTACAACCGTTACAGTCTTGTAACGCGTGCAACTATTCTACTCCAAAAATTCTTTATTTTCCCTCTTTAGCGCCGTATTTTAAGAATAAAA
>JAFOXS010000172.1 GCA_017391665.1 Alistipes sp.
TATGTCACTCATCGCTGAGGGTTACACCATTGGCGAGGCTACCCTACTCTTCGAGAAGATCGAGGACGATGTTATCGAGGCACAGCTCAAGAAGTTGGCCGACATCAAGGCTGCCAATGCCGCTGCTGCTGCCGCTGAGAATGTGACCGAGCAGAAGGCAGAGTGCACATTCGACGATTTCCAAAAGATGGATATCCGCGTATCGACAATCCTCGAGGCCGAGAAGATTGCCAAGACCAAGAAGCTCTTGAAACTCACCGTTGACACAGGTATCGACAAGCGCACTATCGTGTCGGGTATTGCCGAGCATTTTACTCCCGAGGAGCTGGTTGGTCGTCAGGTGCTTGTTTTGGTAAACCTTGCACCTCGCGAGATGAAGGGTGTAACATCGCAGGGTATGATTCTGATGGCTGAGGATGCGAGCGGTAAGCTGGAGTTGCTCTCGCCCGAGCATAAGACAAACAATGGCGCTATCGTAGGATAGTTCCACGTGGAACAAAAGTAAATTAACCTTATAATCACTAAGGCTATGAAAAATATAGATTGGAAGAATCTGGGTTTTGATTATATTCCGACCGACATCAACGTTCGCGCTTACTATAAGGATGGCGCTTGGAGCGAGTTGGAGTACACATCTGATGAGTATATTAACATGCATATGGCAACCACCTGCCTGCACTATGGTTTGGAGGCTTTCGAGGGTTTGAAGGCTTTCCGCGGTGCTGATGGCAAGGTGCGTCTGTTCCGTGCCGACGAGAATGGCCGCCGTATGCAGTCTTCGGCTAAGAAGTTGTGTCTGCCTGTGCCTCCATTGGAGATGTTTGTTAAGGCTTGCTACGAGGTGGTTAAGCGTAATATAGACTTCGTACCACCCTACGAGTCTGGTGCATCGTTGTATCTGCGTCCCGTGCTGATTGGTACTAAGGTTGGTATCGGTGTTAAGGCGTCGCACGAGGCTATGTTCTTCGTATTCTGCTCGCCCGTAGGTCCTTACTTCAAGGGCGGTATGAAGCCTATCAAGGTGATCATCGATCGTGTTCAGGACCGTGCTGCTCCACGTGGAACAGGCGATATCAAGGCTGGCGGTAATTACGCATCGTCAATTTTCTCGGGCGAGAAGGCTCACACAATGGGCTACTCTAACGTGATGTATCTCGATGCGACCGAGCATAAGTATATCGAGGAGTGCGGTGCTGCCAACTTCTTTGGTATCAAGGATGGCAAGTATATCACACCCAAATCACCCTCTATCCTCCCCTCAATCACCAATAAGAGCCTCCGCACTCTTGCTGAGGATATGGGCCTCAAGGTTGAGGAGCGCCCCGTTCCCGTTGAGGAGCTGGCTTCATTTGAGGAGGCTGGTGCCTGCGGTACTGCGGCTGTGATCTCTCCTATCGGCTATGTATTCGACATCGATACCGAGGAGAAGGTAACTTATGGCGATGGTCAGACTGTAGGCGCAACCTGCAAGGCGTTGTATGATAAGTTGCAGGATATTCAGTATGGTCGATGTGAGGATAAGTTCAATTGGACTTTAGTAGTTGAATAAATTATATTAATAAGGTGTTTTCTGCGTTACTCTTGCCCTCGCAATCCTCATTTACGCCTTAAGTAAACTGCGGTTGCTCGAGCTTCGAAAGCCTTGAAAACCCTCTTCTTAATACAATTTATAGGAGAATATTAATGCTCCACGTGGAACAAAAAAAGCAACTCCCAAGCGGGGGTTGCTTTTTTATTTATAGGTGTTATAGGTGAAATAAGTGTTATAGAAAATCTATTATTACACCTATTTCACTTATAGCACTTATTACACTTATTTTATCATACTCTCCTACCTTCCAAATTTTATCAGCATCACATTTATGTCCGCCGGACTCACACCAGGTATTCTCGATGCCTGACCGATGGTTTCGGGGCGGATCTTTGTAAGTTTCTGGCGTGCCTCGATGGTGAGCGCATTCATCGCCATAAAGTCGAACCCTGCGGGGATTGCTATATTCTCCAATCGGCGCAGCTTCTCGGCGAGGAGTTTTTCGCGCTCGATGTAACCTTTGTATTTGATTTGTATCTCGGCCTGCTCGATGATCTCGGCTGTGATACCATTTTTCTCAACGAAGCGTTTTACCTTTGGCAGAGCCTCAATCAGATCGGCAAACGAAAATTCGTTACGCGAAACCAGCGCATAGAGCTTTCTGCCCTGCGAAATTGGCGGTAAATTGTGCGATTTTAAATAGCTCTCAATTTCCGTTATTTTGACACTCTGTTCGTGCGCGAATGAAATAAGCGAATCTACGAGCGATTTTTTTTCGTCGAATTTTTGCCACTCCGCATCTGTAACGAGACCAATTTCGTGTCCGAGCGGAGTCAATCTCAGGTCGGCATTATCCTGACGAAGCAAGATGCGATACTCGGCACGCGAGGTGAACATACGATATGGCTCATCCACACCCTTTGTCACAAGGTCATCGATCAGCACTCCGATATATGCCTCATCGCGCTTCAGCACCACTGCCTCCTCGCCTTGCAGACGACGGTGGGCGTTGATACCCGCCATTAGTCCCTGCGCTGCCGCCTCCTCATATCCCGTCGTGCCATTCACCTGACCAGCGAAGTAGAGATTTTCTATGAGCTTAGTCTCGAGCGAGTGCCTGAGCTGCGTGGGTGGGAAGTAATCATACTCGATGGCGTAGCCCGGGCGATAGACGTGCACCTGCTCCAGACCGCGTATCTTGCGAAGGGCCGCGAGCTGAATCTCCTGCGGCAGCGACGACGAGAAACCATTTATATAATACTCGTTGGTATCCCAACCCTCGGGCTCAAGGAAGAGCTGGTGCTGCTCCTTCTCGGCGAAGGTGCGCAGCTTATCCTCAATGCTGGGACAGTAGCGCGGGCCAATACCCTGAATCGTGCCGTTGAAGAGTGGCGAGCGGTCAAAACCTGTGCGCAGATGGTCGTGAACATCGACTGATGTATATACCAAATAACACGGCTTCTGCTCTTTAACCACTTGAGTATCAGCGGAAAAAGAAAACTTCGAAGGCTCTGCATCGCCCGGCTGAATCTCCAACTGAGAAAAATCCACCGAGCGTCCATCGATACGTGCGGGCGTACCCGTTTTCATACGTCCCACCTCGAATCCACGCTCCACGAGTGCCTCCGTGATGCCGTGTGAGGCGGCGTCACCTGCTCGGCCTCCCTCGGCATTGCGCTCGCCGCAGTGCATCAGTCCACCAAGGAATGTACCTGCTGTGAGCACTACTGCGCGGGCCTTAAACTCCACACCCATGCGTGTGCGCACACCCGTAATGCGGGGCGTAGTGCCTTCCGTGCCCTCCTCAAAGAGCAGCTCCGTGGCGGCATCCTGCCAGATGTAGAGGTTGGGCGTGTTCTCCAGCTCGCGGCGCCACAGACGCGAAAAGAGCTCCTTGTCGCACTGCGCACGAGGGCTCCACATGGCGGCTCCCTTTGAGCGGTTGAGCATGCGGAACTGGATGGTCGAGTGGTCGGTGATGCGAGCCATACGGCCTCCCAGAGCGTCAATCTCGCGTACAATCTGACCCTTGGCCACACCACCCACGGCGGGGTTGCACGACATCGATGCCATCTTCTGCATATCCATCGTCAGCAGCAGTGTGCGCGAGCCCAGACGTGCCGCCGCCGAAGCAGCCTCGCAGCCTGCGTGACCCGCACCGATGACTATGATGTCGTACGAGTATAAATCGTTATTTGGTTGAAATAGAGTTGTTTGCATTGTTACTCCTCCTGCATTTGGTGCCACAGCTTAAGATACTTATCCTCCTTGCGGTGCATCTGACGTTCGGCACGGGGTGTCTTATCCTTCTGGCCACACAGATGCAGCAGGCCGTGCACCACCACGCGCAACATCTCCTCGCGCGCCGTCGAGCCATATATGCGGGCGTTGTCGGCTACGGTCTCCACGTCGATGAAGATGTCGCCACTCACCCGTCGCTCGCCCTTCAGGTCGCTGTAATCGAATGTGATCACATCGGTGAAGTAGTCGTGACCGATGAAGTCGATGTTCATCTTGCGGTGAACCGCCGACGAACAGAATATGTAGCTTACATCGCCCAGCGTGTAGCCTTCAGCCTCGGCCACCTGCCTGAGCCACGATGCTACCGCACGCTTCTGACGCAGACGGTACGATGTTGAGTCGTTGTAGTATCTAACCATAATGAATTCAAAATGTAAAATTCAAAATGCAAAATTATGAGCTGGAGTGGTGGGATTTTTATAGGTGTAATAGGTGTTATAAGTGCCATAGTTATTACACCTGTTTCACTTATTACACTTATAGCACTTATTTCTTCCTGCCCCTTTCTCTCATTTCTATTTCTTAAAACAGTCGGCGGCGCGCATAGTCTCCTTGGGGTTGGGCGAGTAGATGCCGAATACGATGCGGTACTCGGTCTGCATCGATGTCAGGTTCACCGAGGCACCGATCACGCCTATAGTGCCATTTTTAGCCACTTTGGCGTCCTTTGCCACCGTGACGTTATCCAGTCCCGCATAGGAGGTGATATACTCTCCATGCGCCACAAAAACGTCATATTTGCCCGATATGCGGTTGCGTCTTACCTCGACCACCTTGCCATCGTAAATCGAACGCACGGCGGCACCCTTCACTCCCGTCACAACGGCCATATTTCCCTTGTACTCCTTCACGCGGCCACCCACAACGGGCAGGTTCAGGTTCGACGTCGAGCGCGAGAACGAGGCACCCTCCGTATTACCCTTTGTCAGGCGACGCAGGGCATCGATGGCAGCATCGAGACGCTCCTCGTTTTCCATCTGCTCACGCAGAGCCTTCTGCTCGCGCGAGGTGAGCTGCTTCATCGCCTGCTCGGCCGAACGTACATCGCCCTGCAGCTTCTTGCGCTGTGCCTGCGCCTTGCCACGCACCGAATCGAGCGAGTGACGTCGCTGCGAGAGTTGCTCCTGCTGCTCGTTGAGCGCTGTGGCCAGCGAGTCGATACGATGCAGACGCTCCGAACGCAGTACGGCCATGGCGCGTATGTTGGCTATGCGGCGTGCCACATCCGTAAAACTCTCTGACGCAAGGAGATATGTTATGTAATTGTTTTGCTTGTAGTTACGATGTGCCTCGCGAACCATCTCGGCGTAGCGCTCGCGCTCCGTGGTGATCTCGGCATCGGTCTTGCGGATGAGCGAGTCGTTGAGCGTGATGTTGCGCTCGATGGAGCCTATCTCGCGCTCGGTGCGTGTGAGGAGCTGGTTGCGTGAGTTGATCTGTCGTGTGATGTTGCGCACACGCTGCTGGGCGGTGGATTTATCCTTCTTGATTGCCGAGAGTGCCTTCTCGCTCGCCTCAACCTCCTTTTCCAGCTGTTCGACGATGCGTCGCTGCTCGGCTATGCGGGCCTTCTCCTCGGCTGTCTGGGCATGAAGCATCGAGGGCAGTGCTGCGAGCAGTGCCACAAGGAGTGTCAGTATGCGGAGCGAAACTCTCATTCTTTAATAATATCCTCGATACGAGTACCCTTGGGGGTATCTTTGGGTATGGTTATGCGCTGCTCGATGCGCTTTGCATCGGCACCCTGCTCCAGGGCCTTGCGCCAGTAGGTCTCGGCCATGAAACGCTCACCCAGGGCGAAGAGTATGTCGCCATAGTGCAGCGGCAGCTCGGCACTGCCCGTGCGGTCGAGCGAGAGGGCCTGACGCATATATGTTCGTGCCTCTTCCAGTTCGCCCATGTAGTAGAGTATCCAGGCGTAGGTATCCAGATATGTGGCGTTGTTGCTCTCCAGCTTTATGGCGCGCTCCGACATCTGACGGGCACGCTCCATCTGCTCGCCTCTGAGCGATAGGAAGTAGGCGTAGTTGTTCATCACCATGGCGTTCTCTGAATAGAGCGCGAGCGAACGCTCATAGGCCTCGAAGCTCTTTTTCTGTGCCTTCTTGGCGCTCAGGCGCATCTTGTAGCCTGTGGTGTCGGCCTTCTCGGACTCCACACGCTCCTTGATGGCGTTGTACGTGTCGCCGATGTAACCCCATATCTGACCACGCAGCGAGTCGGTTTGAACCATCTCCAGAGCCTGCTCGAAGGTTGCGATGGCTCCGTGCAGGTCGCCACGCACATAGAGTCTGTTTGCCTTGCGGATCTGAAGTGTGGGATCATCGGGGAAGACCTCCATGGCGCGCTGCACATAGTGGTCGAGCGAGTCGGTGTGACCCAGATACTCCTCCATGTCGATCACGGCCATATAGTAATCCATCTGCGGCGGCTCGTCCTTCAGGTGCAGTTTGAAGTGCTGCAGGGCGGCATCAATCTCGCCACCCGCTATGAGGTGGTCGCCGTAGAGGTCGATGGTGCGCTTGTCGGTGGGATAGTGCAGTGCCATGGTCGATGCCAGAGCACCCAGGGCGAAGTAGTGTTCGCCGTAGAATTTGCGATCGGACGTAAGACGACCAAAGAGCTCCAGCTTGCGCTCCAGCGGAAATTCGGGACGTGCATATAGCAGTCGCAGTGTAGCCAGATAGCCCTTCATGTTGCGCTGCGATGAGCAGTAGTCGGCATAGGCACCCAGCGCCTGCACACTCGTCGAGTCCATCTCCAGTGCGCGACGGTACGCCACGCCTGCGAGCGAATCCTTGCCGGCAGAGAGGTAGGTGTCGCCCAGCGAGAGGTGGTTCTCCAGCTCGTAGGGAGCCTCCTCGACAATCTGCTCGGCCTCCTTGATGGCGCGATCCATCTGCCCCGTGGATATGAGCAGCGAGCGCTTCATCTCCGAGAGATAGGGATTCTTGCCAAAGCGCATATCGGCCGAGTCCAGCACCGAGATAGCCGTGTAGGGCTGCTTGCGCTGTTGGTAGAGGATGGCCACGATGCGGTAGTGGTCGGGGTTCTTCTTGTCGATCTGCATCAGGCGACGGTAAATGTCGAGTGCCTCGTCGCCCTTGTTGTTGATTAGTAGCGACTGGCCATAAGCCGTTGCATACCAACGGTTTGTCGAATCTATGCCGTAGGCGCGGCGGGCATACTCCAGAGCCTCCTCACTATGCGAGCGCTGCATCTGCACCGCCAGACGATAGAGTGCCGGCGCATAGTTAGGATCAAACTTTAGTGCCTCACGATACAGGCGTATAGCCTCCGCCGTGTCGCCCTTGATTGTTTGGGCACGCACACCGTCGGTATAGCGGTAGAGAGCCTGCAGCGAGTCGGGAACCACGAGCTTGATGCGTCGCAGCGTGTCGGGCACATATCTTTGCTTTGCCACGGAGTCGGGCTGCTGGCGCAACTCGCGTGCTACGGCAATGGCTCGCGCATAGCGTGGAGTTGTGGCGTGTGCCACAATCCCCATAAGGATCATGACACATGTGGCCACTGCCACCCATAAACGATATGTGCGAGATGCCGTCATATATCTTACAGAGCTGAATCAAACTGGTGCAGGAAGCGCACGTCGTTCTCGAAGTAGAGACGCAAATCCTTCACGCCATACTTCAGCATTGCGATACGCTCAACACCCATACCAAAGGCGAAGCCTGAGTACTTCTTTGAGTCTATGCCGCTGGCCTCCAATACGTTGGGGTCAACCATACCGCAACCCATAATCTCCAGCCAGCCAGTACCCTTGCACACATTACAGCCCTTGCCGCCGCACAGGTTGCACGACACATCGACCTCAGCCGAAGGCTCGGTGAAGGGGAAGTAAGAGGGGCGCATACGGATCGTAGCGGTCTCGCCGAAGAGCTCCTTGGCGAAGTAGAGGATCGACTGCTTCATATCGGCAAATGACACATTCTCATCGATATACAGACCCTCCACCTGGTGGAAGATGCAGTGTGCACGGTATGAGATAGCCTCGTTACGGAACACACGGCCGGGGCATACGATGCGGATGGGGGGCTGCTGACGCTCCATGGCACGCACCTGAATCGAAGATGTGTGGGTACGAAGCAACAGATCCTTTACGTTGGGCTCGTTTGATGCCTTCTCCACGAAGAATGTATCCTGCATATCGCGAGCAGGGTGTGAGAGGGGGAAGTTCAGGGCTGAGAATACGTGCCAGTCGTCCTCGATCTCGGGGCCCTCGGCCACGGTGTAGCCCAGACGTGAGAAGATCTCCACGATCTGGTTCTTCACAATCGAGATGGGGTGGCGTGTGCCGTCAGCCGATGCAGCACCGGGGCGGGTCATATCGTCGATCGACTCGCTCTTCATGGTTGATGACTGCAGCGAAGCCTTCAGCTCATTAATGCGAGCCTGCGCAGCCTGCTTCAGGGCGTTGATCTTCTGACCAAGCTCGCGCTTCTGCTCTGCCGGAACGCTCTTAAATTCGTCCATAAGTGCCGTAAGTTCGCCTTTCTTGCCGAGGATTTTGATACGGAACTCCTCCACCTCGGCGGCTGTAGTGGGCGCAAAGGCCTCTACACGCTTGAGCAGCTCGTCAATTTTGTTGATCATCGTTATTTTGCTTTTATACTAATTTCAACTATTTTTGCGTTGGTGTTATGTATATATAACGCGCAAAGTTAGAAAAAAAATATGAAAACTGCCCGATTTTTCACACTAATTATACTGTCGCTTTGCCTTCTCTGCCCGCAGATGCTTTCGGCACA
>JAFOXS010000180.1 GCA_017391665.1 Alistipes sp.
GTAAATAAAATCTTTCTCATTGTTTTATGAATTTTGTGTATAAAATTTCACTATTACAAAGTAAATCGTTTTTCGTCAATCTACGACCATTGTATGCGTTAAAGCGAAAAAAACACCCTTTTCGACGAAAAAATCCCCCCCCTTTCGACGAAAAAACTGCGTTAAAATGTGAAAATAATTGACTTAACGCGAGCTATTACTTTCAAAAAAAAGTCTGCCAACAAATGTCGGCAGACTCAAAACCTAAATCCAAGTTGCGCTACTTTGTAACCTTAACACACATCATCTTCGAGTGGTTGCGGATCAAGAGCATGCCGTCACCAGCCAATGCCAGCGGTGCCCAGTTGCCACGACCCTCGGTTGCAATATCAGACTTAAGCAAATCGGCCTTTGCCAACTGCTTGTAACCCTCGGGCGAGGGGTCAATCAGGTAGAGTGCATCAGCACCATCGGTAGCCAGCAATAGGCCATCCACATAGATCATGCTACCCTTATCGAAATTAGGCGCACGCTTGGTCTTCCAAAGCACATTACCGCTAAGATCCATACAGCACAAGCCATCACGACGATTGTTCGTGCCATACTGTGCATAGAAGTGACCGTCGATAAAGATTGCGGGCTTGGTCTGATCGCCAAACTCATTCTGCACGAATACCTCCTTGGCTACATACTTACCATTCTCCTTCACAACCTGAATCAGCGTTGAGCCACGCTCGTAGCCACCCACGATAAGGAACTTATTGTCTCCAGCCTCGGTCAGAGGAGCGCAAGAGATCATACACTCCCAGTTGCTATAGCGCCACAACTCCTCACCTGTCTTGGGGTTAAGACCGATTACGCGACCCTTAACCACGGGAGCCTCGCGGTGCATAAAGGTGTTGGTCGATGAGATAACGATTGAGAGGTGATCCTCGCCATCAACCTTTACGATCGTGGGGCTTGTATATGACTCGGGACCGAGGTTATCGGTCTTCCATACCAACTCGCCTGACACCTTGTTGTAGGCCAAAAGACCCGCATTGGGAGCAAGTGACGATACGATAACCAAATCACCATAGATCAGCGGGCACTGCGAAATAGCCCATACGGGCAACCTGTCGCCACCATGCTCGGTCCAGATGTTCTTATGCCATACGGGCTTACCCGTTGCCGCCTCATAGCAATAGAAATCGCCGCTATGACCTACGGCATATACATACTTACCATCTACGGTAGGCACGCTACGTGAACCAGGATAACCTACCTTGCCGGGTGCAGAGTACTTATACGACCACAACTCCTTACCGGTCTGCAGGTCAAAGCTGCGCATAATCTCCTCCTCGGCATCCTGATTACGGTCCAGTAGATATACCTTGCCGTCCTGAACTACGGGACCACCATAGCCAATACCGACATCAACGGTCCACTTAACCTCGGGACCCTCGGCAGGCCACTCACGAAGCAGGTTCTTCTGTGTTGATTTGCTGTCGCCCGTAGGGCCGAGGAACTGCGGCCAATCCTGTGCCGATGCCGTAGCGGCAGCAGCAACAAGAGCCAATGTAAATAAAATCTTTCTCATAGTTGTTATAATGTTTTTATTATGTAGTTGCAGAATCGCACATTACAAAGTAAATAGTTTTTCGCCAATCAACGAACCAACTTGGCGTTAAAACGAAGAAAACGCTCTTAAAGGCGAAAATAATAGCGACGAAAAGTGAAAATATAGCGGTAAAAAGTGAAAATAATTGACTTAACGCGAGCTATTACTTTCAAAAAAAGTCTGCCAACAAATGTCGGCAGACTCTCGAATCCAAAATTAATTATGCTATTTTGTCACCTTAACGCACTTCATTGTAGTGTGGTTGCGGATAAGCAACATGCCATCGGCCAATGCCAGAGGAGCCCAGTTACCGTTGGTCATACGACCACCCATCTCAGAGGTACCCATACCGCCAGCCAGAATAGGAGCAGTAGAGATAGGCTTATAACCCTCTGCCGAGGGCTCGATAAGGTAGAGAGTATCAGCACCGTCGGTAGCCAGAATAAGGCCATCAGCCAGAATCATACTACCCTTGTCAAAGTTAGGAGCACGCTTGGTCTTCCAAAGCACATTGCCGTTCATATCCATACAGCACAAACCATCACGACGTGAATTAGTGCCGTACATAGCGTAGAACAAGCCATTGTGGAAAAGTGCAGGCTTGGTCTGATCGCCAAACTCAACGGTTGCAAACAACTCCTTGGTTGAGAATGTGCCATCAGCACCCTTCACCACCTGGAACATCGAAGCGCCACGCTCATAACCTCCCACTACGAGGAACTTATTGTCGCCAGCGGCCGTTACGGGAGCGCACGAAATGTGGCAATCCCAATTATCATACGACCACAACTCCTTGCCCGTTTTGGGATCGTAACCAATCACACGACCCATCTTCTTGGGAGCATTGCGATTCTGCACGCTATTAACAGATGATACAACGATTGAAATATGCTCCTCGCCCGACACCTTTACCACCGAAGGACTTGCGTAAGTAATCTCTACGTAAGGCTCTGTCTTCCATACCTCGGCACCGGTCTTCTTGTTCAGCGCAACCATACCTACGGTAGGAGTCTGTGCTACAACATACACAAGGTCGCCATACACCAGAGGAATCTGCGAAATTGCCCAAGTGGGGAGCTTCGTACCACCATAGCCAGCAAAGATATTCTTGTTCCATACAGGCTTACCCGTGGTGATGTCGATACAGTAGAGGTCGCCATTGTGACCGCACGAGTAAACGTAATTTCCATCGAGCGTAGGTACGCTGCGTGAGCCAGGGAACATCACGGCACCTGTTGAAGGATAGGTGTAGCCCCACAAATCCTTACCCGTTGCAAGGTCGATGCAACGCATTGTCTCGGTCTCCTTCTCGGCATCACGGTCGAGCAGATATACCTTGCCGTCACGTACTACGGGACCACCATAACCAATACCAACTGCTGTTGTCCACTTAACCTCGGGACCCTCGGCGGGCCACTCGCGAAGTAGATTCTTCTGCGGCGATTTGCTATCGGCCGTAGGACCAAGGAACTGTGGCCAATCCTGTGCAGATGCAGTTGCTGCAGTAGCCACAAAAGCTAACATAAATAAAATCTTTCTCATAGTATAGATCTAAATGTAAAGTAATTTTTTCATTACTACAAAATAAGTAAATTTTTACCATATGGCAGCGTGCATATGTATTAAAAGGGAAAATTACGCTCATCAAGAGGAAAAAGTGCGTTTTTGCGATAAAAGCGTTGTGTGAAAAGTGAAATTCCTCTTTGTGCGGTTGTTTTTCGCTTTGGGTTGTGTTTTTTTCGTTTTAATAATGTAGTTGTTTGTTACTTGACGAATTATTGTTTATTTTGCATAGTGAAAAAATGTGTTATTATGAACTCGTTGGATATAATTA
>JAFOXS010000213.1 GCA_017391665.1 Alistipes sp.
ATGCAGGGCATCTACTCCTCGACCGAGAAGATAGCATCAACACTCGGCACCAAAGGATTCTTCAAGATTATCAGCAATGCATGGGCTGCAGCCGAGAAACATATCACCGAGACCATGCCACAATGGCTGCGCGACAAATATTCGCTCCCCCCGCTCAAGCAGGCCATGCACGACATACACTTTCCACCCTCGGCCGAGCGGCTGAGTGCCGCCCAAAGGCGTCTGAAATTTGACGAGTTTCTGGGGGTGCAGCTATCCGTGCAGTCGCTGCGTAGCGACCGCCTGTCGCGTCGTGACGGATTTTTATTCCCTAAGGTGGGAGATCTGTTCAACGAGTTTTTCAACAATAGACTACCCTTTGCACTCACCGGCGCGCAGAAGCGTGTAATCAAGGAGATACGTCAGGACACCATTACGGGCTATCAGATGAACCGACTGTTGCAGGGCGATGTGGGCAGTGGCAAGACTATGGTGGCACTGATGTCGATGCTACTGGCTATCGATAACGGCTTTCAGGCCTGTATGATGGCGCCCACGGAGATTCTTGCCCGTCAGCACTACGCCACAATATCGCGCATGACCGAGGGTATGAACCTGCGTGTTGCCATTCTCACCGGATCATCGAAGGCTGCCGAGCGTCGTCACGCCCTGGAGGGCATAGCCTCGGGCGAGGTGAACATCCTCATCGGCACACATGCCCTGATCGAGGATCGTGTGCAGTTCGCAAATCTTGGCTATGTGGTAATCGACGAGCAGCACCGTTTCGGTGTGGAGCAGCGAGCACGCCTCTGGACTAAGAATGAGCAGCCGCCACACATCCTTGTGATGACAGCCACACCCATACCCCGAACCCTTGCTATGACACTCTATGGCGATTTGGATGTCTCGGTAATTGACGAGTTGCCGCCAGGTCGTCAGCCTATCCGCACCTACCACTACACCGATGCGGCACGTCTCAAACTGTGGGGCTTCCTGCGTCAGCAGATTGCCCAGGGGCGACAGGTATATGTGGTCTATCCCCTGATCAAGGAGTCCGAGACGATGGACTACAAGGATCTGGAGGATGGCTTCGAGTCAATCGTTAGGGACTTCCCCCTGCCCGATTATCGGGTAACGGTGTGCCACGGCAAGATGAAGCCGCAGGACAAGGAGGAGTCGATGCGTCAGTTCAAGGATCATGAGGCCGATATTCTGGTCGCAACATCTGTCATCGAGGTGGGTGTCGATGTGCCCAACGCCACGGTGATGGTTATCGAGTCGGCCGAGCGATTTGGTCTATCGCAGTTGCATCAGCTGCGCGGACGAGTAGGTCGCGGTGGCGGACAGTCGTTCTGCATACTTATGTCGGGCGAGAAACTATCGCGCGAGGCGCGTCAGCGTCTGCAGGCTATGTGTCAGACTACGGATGGCTTCCGACTGGCTGAGCTCGACATGAAGCTGCGCGGTGCAGGCGACATAAACGGCACGCAGCAGAGCGGCATGGCTTTTGATCTGAAGATTGCCAACCCCACGCTCGATGCCGACCTGTTGCAGAGTGCCCGCGAGGCAGCCATTACCATCCTCGCCGATGACAAGCTGCTGCAGAAGGCCGAGAATCAGCACCTGCGAGTGTTGCGGGCAAAGCACAGCGGCGGACAGCGATTCGACTTCTCAATGATATCGTAGTCCCTCGCGTGCAATAAAGGAGCCGCACTCTCCGTTTTATTAAAAACAACATAGCCGAAAATGAGACGCACTATATTTTCCATACTCCTTACACTCCTTTGCGTTGTAGCACAGGCGCAACTCTACGTGCCGGGCGAGACACTGAACTACCGCATGAGCTACAAGGCCAAGCTATTCCCCAACACGGAGGTGGCAAAGGTGATGATACAGACTACGGAGGCGGAGCTCGACGGCAAGAGTGCCTACAAGGTCTACGGCATTGGACAGACGGCCAAAGCCTTCAACTGGATCTTCCCCGTCAAGGATGCCTACACGATATGGATCGACCCTCAGTCAATGCGCACCATGCGCTTTGAAGCCGACCTTAAGGAGGGCGACTACACACGCCGCAGCACCTTCATCTTCGACCAGCCCAACGGCAAGGTATATACCCAGTGGCAGACCAAGCAACGCCCCGTGGAGCGCCGCTCGCTGGAGATAACAGAAAATGGCATGGATGCCGTATCGCTCTACTTCAACATGCGCTCGGTGGCCGACGATGAGATCAAGGAGGGTTTTGCCCGCGACCTGGAGATGGTATTAGAAGATACGGTGCGTTACCTGAGTTTTCGCTACGAGGGACGCGAGGTGAAGAGAATCAAGAATTTAGGCCGATTCAACACACTGAAGTTCCGCTGCAAGATTGCCACGTCGGACGGCTACGCCTTCACCGACGGCACCGAGTTCGAGATATGGATCTCGGACGATCGGAACAAAATTCCGCTATACATACAGTCGCCAATCAAGGTGGGCAGCGTGCAGGCTTATTTGTCGAGTTACGAAGGTTTACGCTATCCGTTGGATAGTTTTATAAAAAAATGACTATATTTGCCACTGAAATACAACCCAAACGTTAATAAACTAAAACCCTCACACCATGAGAGAAGAGTATAATGACTACGACGACCGCTACGAAGATGAGTACGACGAGTACCAGGAGCAGGAGGTCGATAACAAGGCCGTGCGTGGCTACCGCATCGTGATTATAATCCTGGCGGTAATCCTTGTTGCGCTGTCGGCCGTATATTTCAACATGCATCGCCAGCAGCAGGCCGAGTACGCTCTGCTGGAGGAGGATCGCACCAAGATTCAGGGCGATTTGGATTCGCTGATCGTATCGTTCGACGATCTGAAGATTCAGAACGACTCTATCGCTGCCAACCTCGAGGAGGCCAACCAGCTGATGGAGCAACTCAAGAATGAGCGTCGTCTGAACTACGCCAAGATCCGCGCCTATGAGAAGGAGGTTGGTACGCTGCGTACCGTTATGCAGGGTTACATCCGCCAGATTGACTCGCTGAACAACATCAACCAGCAGCTCACCAAGGAGAATATATCGTACAAGAAGGAGATTTCGACCGCACAGTTGCGTGCCGAGATGGCCGAAGAGCGTGCCGAGGAGCTCAACAACAAGGTACGCGTGGGTGCCGTTATCCGCGCCCGCAGCATCTCACTGCAGGCTCTGAACGACAGAGGCAAGGAGGTTACCCGTGTAAAGAACGCTTCACGCCTGTTGGTTGATTTCACATTGGCTGCCAACGAGTTGGCCGAGCCGGGCAACAAGGCTATCTACGCCTGCGTCATCTCGCCCGAGGGTTATCTGCTGGCAAATCCCGATGCCGCATCGTTCTCGTTCGAGGGCGAGCAGAAGGTATATTCGGCTATGCGTGAGGTGGACTACGACCTGAGCGATCTGCCCGTAGGTATCTATGTCAATGGCAACGGTTTCACACCTGGTACATACAAGGTAGAGCTCTATATCGATGGCCGTCTGGCTGGTTCATCAGAGGTGGCAATGCGATAGAGCGAAGGCCAAAAGTGATATTTCAATTAAGTCGAGTCTTCGGTCTCGACTTTTTTTCGCTCTGAATCAACAATTTTCGACGATAAGGTTTTGAATTTTGAATTAATTTTTCTTACCTTTGCGCCACAAACCCCGAAAGCGTAGGGTTGCGTTTATTAATTAACTAAAAATTTTATAGCAAAATGGCTGTTAAAATTCGTTTGGCACGTCACGGTAAGAAGGGTGCTCCCATCTACCACATCGTTGCCGCAGATAGCAGAGCGCCACGTGATGGTAAGTTTATCGAGAAATTGGGTGTATACAACCCCAACACGAATCCTG
>JAFOXS010000271.1 GCA_017391665.1 Alistipes sp.
CGCCCCACAAACTGACCAAGCAATATACCCAGCACCACGCCGATGGCGAGCAACAGGGGAAATATGATAGCGTGTTTAGAGTTCTTATACATGAAAAATACTATATAAACCTTGACGAGCAGCAGCAATCAGCATACCATTCGGGCAGAGGCGGCCACTGCGGTCGTTTTTCTGGAGCTGCTACTTGTTCTTGAATGTGTAGGTCAGACCCAAAGAGATGAACGACTTGATCATCATCTCGTCGCTGAGTGCCTTGTCGTAGTAGAGGTCGAACATGATCTGTGTCTGGAAGTAGGTCGAAGCCTTGATGGTGATGGTATTACGCCAGTCAACTGTAGGATGCAGCATATCGTGACGAGGCACGGCCGCAGGCTCCATGCCCTCGATGCTGCCACCAGCCACCCACCTATCGTGAGCATCCAGATAATCCTGATATTCGCGAATCTTTGAGAGTTTGCCAACGTTGGTGATCCAACCATAGTAGCAGTAGAGGTTACCGTTGTACGAGAGCCAATTATTCTTTCCCCAGCCACGCGCAAACTCAAGCTTGATAGATGAACCGCCCGTAAAGAGGATTTGGCGATCAATATCAATACCAAACCAGCTTGTCTCGCCGCGCCCACGGAAGTTAGCCTCCACCTGCGAGTTCTTTGCTATGACGGCATTACCAGAGAGGGGGAAGAATGAGATCTTGATAGGGAACTTCGCATTCTTGCTTGCAAAGTCCATACCGAGCGAGAAGTCCAGATAACCAGGAGCCATAAAGCCCGACTTCAGGTGCTCATCCTCCTGCTCTGTGGCACTCTTATATGAGTTTGAGAACTGGCTGCGGAACTTGGCAAGGGCCGTATATGACCAGCGGTCGTTCAACGCCAGCTTGGGCTGAACCTGTGCCCAGAACTCATCGATATTCTTGAACCATATACCCTTCGAGTCCTCGGCCTCAGTCTTGTAGTTCTGGCGGTTGTAGCCATAGCGGGCATTGACCTGCGTATTGTTTGAGAATCGCTGGAAGGTGTATGTGTGCTTCAGACCGAAGGTTCCCAAAATAGACATGGTGTTACTACCACCCTTTGACGAAGCGAGCCACGCATCGTTGTACGAGGTCATCGAACCCTGCAACGATAGAGAGAGCTCCACATAGTTGCGCTCCTTGCGCAGACGCAGACGCTCCATCTTGGCGCGTGCAGCACTACTGAACTCCGTGCTGATATCCATATCCTGCAGAGGATTCTGCAGCGTTACATTTCCCGTAGATGTTGTCTTTGTCTGATCCTCAACAGTAAACTGTGCATAGGCGTCGCTCACCGACAGGGCAGCGAGGATAGCGAATATGGCAAAAAGTCTCTTCATACGGCTATATTTTTGATTTTACTTTTTAAATACTTATGCAAAGTTACAACTTTTCATAAAAATAGTTACATTTGTAGAGGACTAATTAACCAACAATTTCGCAATATGAAGTATTTTGGTGCACATGTGAGCGCATCGGGCGGCGTAGAGAACGCCCCACGCAATGCCGCAGCCATTGGCGCGACGGCCTTTGCCCTCTTTACCAAGAATCAACGTCAATGGGCAGCGCCGCCTCTTACTGAGGCTCAAATCGAGGCATTCCGTACGGCGTGCGAGGAGTGCGGGTTCTCGCCCAAGCAGATATTACCACACGATAGTTACCTCATCAACCTCGGACACCCCGAGCGTGAGGGTCTGGAGAAGTCGCGCGCCTCGTTTCTGCACGAGATGGAGCGTTGCCAGCGTCTCGGACTGGATCGACTCAACTTCCATCCGGGCAGCCACCTGAAGAAGATCTCGGAGGAGGAGAGCCTTGCGCTAGTAGCCGAATCAATCAACATAGCACTCGATCGGACCGAGGGCGTCACGGCCGTCATCGAAAACACCGCTGGTCAGGGATCGAATCTGGGTTATGCATTCTGGCATCTGGCCTATATCATCGACCGCGTGGAGGATAAATCGCGCGTGGGAGTATGTCTGGATACATGCCACTCATTTGCTGCAGGTTACGACCTCTCAACCGAGGAGGGATGCGAGAAGGTTTTTGCAGAGTTTGAGCGTGAAGTGGGATTTTCTTATCTGCGCGGTATGCACCTGAACGATGCCATGAAACCAGTGAGTAGCCGTGTCGATCGCCACTCGCCCATGGGTGAAGGACATCTGGGAATTACCCCCTTCCGCTACATCGCGCGCGATGCTCGTTTTGATGATATTCCGCTCATTCTCGAGACGCCCGACGAGGCTCGCTGGGCCGAGGAGATTGCACTGCTGAAGAGTTTTGCAGAGGAGTAACAAACAACAATAGAAAAGCCTATCCGCGTGGATAGGCTTTTTTCTTAAAATTGTATAACAAGAACTATTTTGAGGCTGGTCGCCGCCCGAGAAACCGCAGTTTGCTCGGCGCAAATGAGGATTTCGAGGGCAAGCCAGACGCCAAAAGAGTCTTGTTAGACGATTTTACTCACCCTTGGCTTCCAAGATAGGCAAGCCCGCCTCGGTCGGGATATAAATAACCTTGTTTGCTGATGAGTTCTGCTGACGTACCCAGAGATACTGGATGTAGGTAGGCGTAAGCGAGCCATTCTCAATCTTGATAGCCTCGGCTGCACCCTGTGCGCGTACCACCTCGGCCTGTGCATTAAGCTTCTCAGCCTCAAGGTTAGCCTTTGCCTCCTCAATCTTAATCTGGCGGTTCTGCTCGGCCTGCGCCAGCTCGGCACGACCCTTCATCTCCTGCTGCCACACCTTATATCGTGGCACTCCAAAGAGGAAGAACGCAACAATAGCAAAACATACCAATGCAATGGATAAAACTCCACCTGCCGTGATAACGGCACCCTGATTTCTCTCGCTCATAGTTTTATGTTTTAAAGGGTTATACTCTCTTACAATCTATCCAGACAACGACGGATTATCCTCACGCTATCGCGTATCTCATCGTCCGAAATAACAAGCGGCGGCGAGATGCGGAATGCCGTATCGCAGAAGAGGAACCAGTCGCTCAGGATACCCTCCTC
>JAFOXS010000352.1 GCA_017391665.1 Alistipes sp.
GCAAGGTGGGTATGGAGGTGCATATCTCCACCCAGTGCAACATCTCCAACATCGAGGCTGCCGAGTTCTACTCGCAGTGGGCCGATGTGGTTGTTCTGGCGCGTGAGCTGAGCCTGGAGCAGGTAAAGCATATTTCGGATGAGATCGAAGCCCGCGACTTGCGTGGTCCTCGTGGCGAGCGTCTGCGTATCGAGATGTTTGCCCACGGAGCGTTGTGTATGTCTATCTCGGGCAAGTGCTATCTGAGCGAGCACGAGGAGCACTGCTCGGCCAATCGTGGTGCGTGCCGTCAGATATGCCGCCGCAAGTACCTCATCACCGAGATGCAGACAGGCCGACAGCTGGCCGTTGATGGCCGCTATATCCTCTCGCCCAAGGATTTGTGTACGATCGATTTTCTGGATAAGTTCATCGCTGCAGGTGTGCGTGTGCTGAAGATTGAGGGACGTGCCCGTGGTGCGGAGTATGTGAAGCGTGTTGTTGAGGGCTACGATGCCGCCCTGCGAGCTATGGAGCGTGGCGAATACACTCCCGAACTGGCTGCCGAGCTCAAGGAAAAGCTTGCTACGGTCTTTAACCGTGGCTTCTGGGAGGGCTACTACGCCGGTCGCGACATTGCCGAGCATACGGCTCGTTACGGCTCATCGGCTACGCAGCGCAAGGTGTATATCGGCAAGGTAACTAACTTCTTCACAAAGATTTCGGTTGCCGAGGTGCTGGTTGAGGCTGCGCCAATCAACGAGGGCGACTCACTCATCTGGATGGGCGAGACTACGGGCGTTCTGGAGATGCCGGCCGAGGGTCTGGTACTTGAGGAGAAGGTTGTGCAGCACATCCCGCAGGGAGTATATTGTTCGATCAAGGTGCCGCAGCGACTGCGCCGTGGCGACAAACTCTATAAGATGGTGCCCTCGGAGGAGGTCGATAAACCCATCCCCAACGCATAGTTATAACACTTAATATTTCATTCGTCAATAAAGTAAAAGCAGAAAAATATGTTCACAGCAGATATCTATTCAGCACGCCGCGCCGAGTTGCGCCGCCGCATTGGTAAGGGTATTATCCTGTTGCCCGGTAACGTGGAGTCACCCTTTAACTATCCCAACAATACGTTCCACTTCCGTCAGGACTCGACCTTTATGTACTTCTTCGGTCATAGCGTTCCCGCTCTGGCTGGCGTTATCGATGTTGAGTCGGGCGAGGAGACCCTCTATGGCGACGACTTCACCGTTGAGGATATTATCTGGATGGGTCCCCAGCCTACAATCCGTAACTTTGCCGACGAGGTGGGTGTAGCCCAGTCAAAGCCTATGGCCAAACTTCAGGAGGATGTGCGCCGTGCTATCTCGCTCGGTCGCGAGGTTCATTATCTGCCCCCTTATCGTGGTGAGACCATTCTTATGATGTCCGATCTGCTCGGCATCCAGCCCTCTATGCTTCATGCCCGCAAGTCGTGGGATCTGCTCTTTGCTGTTGCTGAGATGCGTGAGTGCAAGGGCGAGGAGGAGATTGCTGCTCTGGAGGAGGCTTTCGAGATCGGCTATCAGATGCACACTGCCGCTATGCGTAATACCCGTGTGGGTCGCACCGAGCACGAGGTTGCAGGTATTGTCGATGGTATGGCTCTGCGCTATGGCACAGGCGTGTCGTTCACCACTATCCTCTCGCAGCACGGCGAGGTGCTTCACAATCACGACCACTCGGGCACTATGACAGATGGTCGTCTGCTGTTGTGCGATGCGGGTGGCGAGCATCTTAATGGCTATGTGTCGGATCACACCCGTACCTTCCCCGTAAATGGTAAGTTTACCCAGAAGCAGAAAGATATATATAATATTGTCCTTGCCGCTCACGATGCTGCTGCTGCGGCTCTGCGCCCCAATATGATGTACACCGAGTATTCCGACGCCGCATTCCGCACCCTTATCGAGGGCCTGAAGGCGCTGGATCTTGTGCGTGGCTCTGTTGATGATGCTATTGCCGCAGGTGCTGCCTACCTTTTTATGCCTCACGGCCTGGGTCACGGCATCGGTCTGGATGTTCACGACTGCGAGAATATCGGCGAGCGTTCGTTCTCATTTGCCGAGGTTGAGGAGCGTGCCAAGCAGTCGGCTTGTTGCATCACCCGTCAGTGGTGGCGTCTGCAGCCCGGTACAGTTCTCTCGAATGAGCCGGGAATCTACTTCGTACCCGATCTTATCGACAAGTATAAGGCCGAGGGCAAGTGTCAGGGCATTGTGAACTATGACAAGCTGGAGGAGTACCGCGACTTCGGCGGTATCCGCCTCGAGGACGATATGATCGTAACCGCTACAGGCTCAAAGCAGATTGGCTCAAAGCAGATTCCTATCACAGTGGAGGATGTTGAGGCCATGGTAGGTCAGGAGTAATATGGAAGGCAGGCCACTCTTTCTCTTCCCCACCGAGGCCGAGGCTGCACCGTTTCGCACCCTGCGACCCGATGCTGCGGTAGCCATCATAGGTGTAGGTATGGCCGAAGCCGCTGCCGGCACAGCTGTGCAGATGGTTATGAACGATCCTACGCGGGTGGTGCTGTGTGGCATTGCCGGAGCGTGCGACAATCGTCTGAGCGTGGGGCAGGTTGTCGAGGTTGTCCGCGACAGGGTGGAAGGATTGCCCGATGCCTATGCCTTTGAGTATGAGTGTGACCCCGTTACGGGGCTCGAGCAGGCTCGCACGTTGACTGTCAGTCGCTCGGGTGATGCTATGCGCAATGTGTCTGTTGTTGAGGGCGATATGCCCGTTGTGGAGCAGATGGAGGGTGCCGCTGTGGCAGCCGTATTGACCAACCTCGATTACGAGAATTTCATCCATATACGCGCCATCTCCAACCGTGTAGGCGAGCCCTTCGAGCAGTGGCGCGTGGGCGAGGCCGTGGCGGCTCTGGCAGCCGTGGCGTCGCAGCTTTTTACCGAATAACAAACTAACCTTTATATGCGATTGCTTAAATGTTTATTTCTCTGCGTGGCGCTCTCTTTTACGGTGCCCGCAGCAGCTGATGTGGCATCAATAGCCCCCTCGGCTTTGCAGTGTGAGTATGAGTCTTCGCCCGTACTCGACATTCAGAATCCCCGTCTTTCGTGGATAAATATCAATGCCGCACAGGCGCATGGTGTCGAGCAGACAGCCTACCGCATTCGTGTGGCTACGTCGCCCGACTTCGCTCAGACGGTATGGGATACAGGCAAGGTCACCTCGGCCGAGTCGGCATTTATTACATATAAGGGTAAACCCCTGCAGTCGCGCACCACATATTGGTGGCAGGTGATGGTATGGGATGAGGATGGCAACCCATCGGCGTGGAGCACACCCGCATCGTGGCATATGGGTCTTGCCTCTGACGAGTGGCAGGGCGAGTGGATCGGCGCACCGTGGCAGGGTGAGGAGTCTTACGACGTGATGGGCAGTAAGGAGGTTGTGCCCGCACCGCTGCTGCGCAAGGAGTTTTCTGTTGGGAAACAGATCAAGCGCGCCCTCTTCTATGGTACGGGCTTGGGCTACTTCGAACTATATATCAATGGCGAGCGAGTAGGCGAGGATTACCTCTCTCCCAACCAGACCAACTACACTACACGTCCCACCCTCGATACGCGCCCCATCGTTGTTACCGACCCCTTCGAGGAGTACACGGTGATGTACCTTACGCACGACATCACTTCGCTCCTGAAGCAGGGCGAGAATGCCATCGGAGCGATCCTTGGCAACGGTTTCTACGATGTTGTGCAGTATTGGCCCGCATTGGGCTACGGCACACCCCGCTTTATGGGTCAGGTGGAGATAGAATATACGGACGGCTCACGCGAGGTTATCGCCAGCGATGCGTCGTGGCGCGCCGAGCGCAGTGCTATCGTGAGCGATCAGGTATATCTTGGCGAGCATTACGATGCCCGCCTCGAGCACGATGGCTGGGCTACGGCCTCGTATGACGATAGTAAGTGGCAGATGGCCGTGCAGAAGAAGGCTCCCATCGGCAAGCTGATTCCGCAGAATGGCCCTGCCGACCGCATCACCAAGCGCTATGCTCCCATCAAGTTCGAGAAGAAGGATGGCGTGATCCGCATCAAGTTCGAGGAGGAGATCTCGGGCTGGCTGGCACTGAAAAATATCAAGGCCGAGCGAGGTCAGACCATTAATATTAAATATATCACCGAGTCGCCGGGTCAGGGCTCCAACTCCTACACGGCCAAGGGCTCGGGCGACGAGTCATACCACGCACGTTTCACGTGGTTCGTATTCTCGGAGGTTGAGGTTACGGGTATCGACAATCTTACGGCCGAGCAGGTCGAGGCTCACGCCGTTAATTCCGACGTTGCGACTTCGGGCGAGTTCCGTACCTCGAACGACCTTATCAACAAGATCAACAAGATCTGGCAGCGTAGCCAGCTCGATAATATGCACGGAGCTATCGCCAGCGACTGCCCCCACCGTGAGCGTTCGCCCTATACGGGTGATGGTCAGGTGGCGTGCGTGACGGTTATGCATAACTTCGATGCGCAGACCTTCTACAACAAGTGGTTGCGCGACATTCGCGGCTCACAGCTCTATGGTGGCTATGTGCCCAACTCAGCCCCCTGGCAGCCCGGTTGCGGCGGTGGAGTAGGCTGGGGTGCCGCAATGGAGATTATGCCGTGGGAGTTCTATCAGCACTATGGCGACAGACGTGTGCTGGAGCAGAATTTTAACGCCATGCGCCGTCATGTGCGCTGGATGACTACGTGGGTCGATGGCAATACAGGCCTTATGCTCTCGCACGATGAGCAGCAGTGGAAGAACCTTGGCGACTGGCTTCCGCCGCGTGAGTTGCCTCGTGCCGAGTTGGTACATACCTACTTCCTCTGGCAGTGTGCCGACATAACGGTTCGCACGGCTCACTCGCTGGGCGAGGATGCTCAGGAGTTTATTGCCATCCGCGATGCTGCTGCCAAGGCGTTCCACGACAATCTCTACGACCCTGCTACGGGCTCATACGGCAAGTATGGCAGCAACGTTCTGGCGCTGAAGATTGGCGTTCCCGACGATCGTAAGGCGAAGGTTATCGAGGCTCTGCGTCAGAATATCGCCGAGGTGAATGACCACCTCGATACAGGTATTGTTGCTACACGTTTCCTCTTTGAGGTGCTGTGCGACAATGGCTTGAAGGATTTGGCCTACAAGATTATCAATCAGCGTGATTTCCCCTCATTTGGCTGGTGGATCGAGCAGGGTGCAACCGTGACGTGGGAGAATTGGAACGGCAAGGACTCTCGCAACCACCCGATGTTTGGTGGCGGTATAGGCTGGTTCTATCGCGATCTGGCAGGTCTGCGTGTTAAGGATGCAGGCTTCCGCTCGTTCGATATCCGCCCCGTAGTTCCCGAGGGTTTGGAGTGGGTCGATTATACTCATAAGACAACATACGGCCAGATAGCCATCCGCTGGGAGCACCGCGACGGTCGCTTTACGCTGGTGTGCGATGTCCCCGTAGGCACAACGGCTACTGTTTGGTTGCCTTTTAGTGGCGTGACACCCTCTGTTAAGGAGAATGCCAACATCATCCGCAAGGGCGAGCGTGAGGGCTACGCATTGTATAAGGTGCGAGCTGGCCACTATGAGTTCGAAACTACATTGTAATGAGTCGATTACGTCTGCATATCTCTCCCTGTCCTAACGACACCTTTATGTTCGATGCTATGGTCAATGGCCGCATCGACTGTGAGGGGCTTGCCTTCGACGTGGAGTTCTACGACATCGAGGAGCTGAACGCCCTGGCCCAGCAAGGCATAGCTGACATCAGCAAGATCAGTTGCGCCCTGCTGCCTGCCATCACCAAAAGCTATGCGCTTCTGGATGCGGGTGCGGCTCTTGGGCGTGGCAATGGCCCGCTGCTGGTCAGGCGCAAGGGCGACGAGGGTGCCCTGCATCACATCATCGTTCCGGGAATGCACACTACGGCTAATGCCTTGATGCAAAGACTTTTCCCCGAGGTGGAGCACCGTACCCCGATGCTCTTTTCGGAGGTTGCCGCCGCCGTGGAGCGTGGCGAGGCCGATGCCGGTGTGCTGATTCACGAGGGTCGCTTTGTCTATGAGCGTCGTAACCTTACACTCGTTGCCGACCTCGGTCTGGAGTGGGAGGCTCGCACTAATCTGCCCCTGCCGTTGGGAGGCATAGTCATCAAACGAGATTTCGATCCCGCCCTGCGCGAGAAGGTGGAGCGAGTCTTAAGGCGCAGTATCGAGTATGCCTTTGCCAATCCTATGGTCTCGCGCGAGTGGGTGAAGGCGCATGCGCAGGAGATGGAGGATGATGTGATTGACAAGCATATAGCACTCTTTGTCAATGACTTCTCGCTCTCGCTCGGCGACGAGGGTCGAGCAGCGATGCAACGCCTCACTACGCTCGATGATTTTTAGTTCTCGCACTGCACGTCCTTCATCAGCAATATATGCTATCCGTTAATAGAAAAATTCTCTCTCTTAAGAGAGAGTTTTTTTTGTTTATGGCGAGCCCGAAAAAAATCGCTGAAAAATATTGCAAACGAAAAAATAATATCTAACTTTGCCTTTGCAAACGGTTCTTGTGTGCCATCGGCTCACGGGAATAATAGGGAATCCGGTGCAAATCCGGGACAATGCCTGTTGCTGTAAGTTCCACTTCTAAGCGCACGTCGCACGAAGTTAGTCTGTAACACTCTTTGCCA
>JAFOXS010000135.1 GCA_017391665.1 Alistipes sp.
ACGAATAACATTCGGACACAGACAACAAAACTCAAATAAAAATAAAAACATTATGACAGAAACTATTCGCAAAAATCTTAACGACCACGCATGGGCACGCTGGAGCGCGATGTTGCTTATTGCACTGATGATGCTCTTTGCTCACATGTTTGTGGATGTGATTTCTCCCTTGAAGGAGTTGATTCAGGTGCAGCGTGGCTGGACATCTGATGTATTTGGCACTTACGCCGGCTCGGAGTATCTGCTCAACGTATGGGGCTTCTTGATCGTTGCAGGTATCATCCTCGACAAGATGGGCCTTCGCTTTACTGGTGAGCTCTCGGCCCTGATTATGTTTGCCGGTGCTTGCATTAAGTACTACGCCATCAGCGACGCCTTCATCGGCTCGGGTCTTGAGGCGTGGCTCAACTCTTGGTGGGTGGCTATGCCCGCCAGCGCAAAGCTCGCATCGCTGGGTTTCATGATCTTTGGCTGCGGTTGCGAGATGGCAGGTATCACCGCATCGAAGGCTATGGCAAAGTGGTTCGAGGGCAAGGAGATGGCACTCGCGATGGGTCTTGAGATGGCACTTGCTCGTGTAGGTGTATTCTTCATCTTCACCATTTCGCCTCGTATCGCAGGCATTGGTGGCGCTGATCCATCGGTAGTGCGTCCCGTAGCATTCTGTACAGCACTCCTGCTCATTGGCGTATTGTGCTACACGATCTTCTGCGTTATGGACAAGAAGTTTGACAAGCAGCTCGGCGCCGCTGCAACGGGCGAAGCGGAGGAGGAGTTCAAGATCAGCGACATCGGCAAGATCTTCAGCAGCCGTCTGTTCTGGATCGTGGCTATGTTGTGCGTACTCTACTACTCGGCTATCTTCCCCTTCCAGAAGTTTGCTGCCAACATGTTGCAGAGTAACCTCGGCATCTCGGCTACCGCTGCTGCCGACATCTTCCGCTGGTTCCCCATCGGTGCAGCCTGCATCACACCGTTCCTGGGCTGGTATCTCGACCGCAAGGGTAAGGGTGCTACGATGCTTATCCTCGGCTCACTGCTGATGATCATCTGCCACACTACCTTCGCATTGGTATTGCCCGCCGTGCCCAGCAAGGTGATTGCATTCTTGGCTATCATCGTACTCGGCATATCATTCTCGCTGGTTCCTGCAGCTTTGTGGCCCTCAATTCCCAAGATCATGGACAAGCGTTACCTGGGTAGCGCCTACTCGCTCATCTTCTGGGTACAGAACTTCGGTTTGAGTGGCACGCCCATCATCATCGGCTACGCACTGGAGAAGTCGAACCCCGGTGTTGCCGAGCAGATTGCAGCCGGCGTGGAGGGTGCTACATACAACTACACCGTACCTATGCTCCTGTTCGCATCGTTGGGTGTTCTGGCTCTTATCTTTGCTCTGTGGCTTAAGGCTGACGACAAGCGCAACCACTACGGTCTGGAGGAGCCCAACATTAAATAAGCAAAAGTCAACGACGATGAAAAGATTATTTTATCTGATATGTGCAGCCATGTTGCTGCCCGCTCTGGCATCAGCACAGACTATCGAGGAGATGGCCGACATCTTCTGGAACAAGTCATCGTGCCGCAACTTCACCGCTGAGCGCCGTGCCGCCATGGGCGAGATGCAGACCTATGTTGACACCTTCACCCACACGCTCTTCAACGAGTATCTTGCCACACCCGCAGGTACTGACAAGGAGCGCGGCATCGAGGGCTGGGGTCTGATGAAGTACTACAACATGGCACTCGACAAGCTACTTAAGGAGGTTCCCGCCACAGAGGTTAAGAAGGGCGAGGTTGTCGTATGGCAGCTCTATAATATGGGTTACATCGTAAAGACCCAGACACAGTGCTTCGGTGTGGATGTATATCACAAGCACGCCGAGCGTCTGGCACCCATGATTGACTTTCTGCTAATTACTCACAACCATGCCGACCACCAGTGGAAGCCCCTCACGGCCGAGATGGAGCGTCAGGGCAAAGCTGTATATTCAAACTTTCTGGATAATGGACATAAGGTCTCAACGGGCGATGAGTTCACCATTGGCAACATCAGCGTAAAGGTTACCACCGTTGATCACAACGCTACGCTGAAGAACTTTGTCAACACCTACGAGATCAACTGCTACGCATCGAAGGGCAAGAAGGGTTATGTGATGTTCTTCTCGGGCGATGCTCACAACTACGAGCAGCTGAACCCCACAACGGCGGTTGATGTATTCATTCCTCACCTTGCTGTAGGTCTTAACATGGCCGAGGCGGTGAAGAAGATCAACCCCAAGGAGGTTTTGATGTCGCACATTCTGGAGCTGGGCCACTCGATTACCAAGTGGCGCTGGTCTTATGAGTATGGCATCAACGAGTGCGAGAAGCTCAATCGCGAGCGAGTATATCTGCCCGTATGGGGTGAGAAGATTGCACTCAAGAAGATTAAGTAATCTTTCGCTCACAATAAAAGAAGTCCGCCGAACATTGTTCAGCGGACTTTTTATTTCGGTGTCATTTTGTCATTTGATATACCTCCTCTAATCGGTCGCACATCGCTGCCCACGAGAATCGCTTGCGCTCCTGGGCAAAATTTTCCTTAAATGTCTGCAGCCTGTCACCATCATAGAGTGCCTGCAACGCCTCCTTTATAGACTCTGCATCAGCCTCGCACACCAAGCCCACACGACCATCGGGAACAATCTCGGGCAGGCCACCCACACGCGTCACGATCATCGGCAGCGAGAAGTTATATGCAATCTGCGTCACGCCACTCTGCGTAGCCGTGCGATAGGGCAACACCAGTGCATCGGCAGCCGAGAAATAATATTTC
>JAFOXS010000296.1 GCA_017391665.1 Alistipes sp.
CATCTCAAGTGCCGTGAGGATGGCTTTGAGTGCAAGGTGCTGCCTACGTGGCGTCCCGATAAGGCTATGGCGGTGGAGAATCCCGCAGCATTCAAGGCATATATCGACCGCCTTGCGGAGGTGTCGGGCGTGGAGATTCGCTCATTTGCAACTCTGCTGGATGCTCTGCGCGTGCGTCACCGTTTCTTTGAGAGCGTAGGTTGTCGTCTGAGCGACCACGGCATTGAGGAGTTCTACGCCGAGGATTATACCTCGGCCGAGATTGAGGTAATATTTGCCAAGGTGTATGGTGGCGCTGAGCTCTCTAATGAGGAGTTGCGTAAATATAAGAGCGCAATGCTCGTGGAGTTTGGCATAATGGACTGGGAGACGGGCTGGACGCAGCAGTTCCACTTCGGAGTGATTCGTAACAACAACTCGCGCAAGATGGCATCCATCGGTGTTGATACGGGCTTTGACTCGATTGGCGACTTTACGCTGGCGAAGAACATGGCCAAGTATCTCGACCGCCTCGATGTGCAGGGTAAACTGACCAAGACGATCCTCTATAACCTCAATCCGCGCGACAACGAGATGGTGGCAACGATGATTGGTAACTTCCAGGATGGCGAGACGGCCGGAAAGATTCAGTTTGGCTCAGGCTGGTGGTTCCTCGATCAGAAGGACGGCATGGAGCGTCAGATGAATGCGCTCTCGCTACTGGGCTTGTTGAGCCGTTTTGTGGGGATGCTTACCGACTCACGCTCGTTCCTGAGTTATCCTCGTCACGAGTATTTCCGTCGCACGCTCTGTAACCTTATTGGTGCCGATGTGGAGGCTGGTCTTCTGCCCGCCAGCGAGATAGAGTTCCTCGGAAAGATGGTTGAGGATATTAGTTATAATAACGCCAAGGCCTTCTTCAACTTCTAAAAACATAATATAGTGAGGCTCTTTTGGCGTCTGGCTTGAAGTTGGGATGCTCACATACGTCAAGAATGCTCCGCTCCCACCTTCTGCGACCAGCCTCAAAATAGCCTCACTCTATAAGTTTTTGTTTGGGGCATAGCAAGGCTCTTTTGGCGTGGCTGATAATAAAAATTTACCCGTCTAACTCGAAGTTAGGCGGGTATTTTATTACAACTTGCGTTTTGGTACGAAGAAATCTTTTTCGGTCAGACCACATCGACGGGCAACCTGCTTGCAATATACCAGTCGGCCGGTCTTCTCGTCACGTGTATCCGAGCCGAAGGTGAATTTTAGCCCTGCGCGTTTTGCCATGAGGATAAATTCCTCGTCGGGCACACGCATCATATCACTGATCTCGATGGCAATATTGCGTGCTTTGGCGGCGTCGATGATGGTTTGCAGGCGCTTCTTGGTCCACAGCTTCGGGTATTCACGCTCTATGCAGTAGGGCAGCAGCAACGGGCACGCAAAGATATCTATCGGGTCATCGCCCGCAAGAATCTGCATATAGTGCTCCATATTGCGCTCCATAAAGGCCTCGGCATCGTCAATATACGTGGCGTACTCCCACACCTGCACATCCTCGCCATATCCGTTGGCGTTGGGGATCATCTGCGGATCCATGGCGATGTAGTCGGCCTGAGCGATGATATCCTTCGAGAAGTTCTTTGACCATCCGGGGCTCATAGGTTGCAGTCCCACATATACAGGGTAGGGCTTAATCACATCGATATATGCCTGCATCTGCTCATCGTTGGTAATGCCCCACGGTGCGACGTTCTCCATTACTCCAAAGGTTATGCCCATACGCTTTGATTTCTCGACAATCTGCTCAATGCTCTGCTTGTCAGAGCGATGTACGTGCAGATCCATCAGCGGGAAACTTGCGTTTTCAGGATTATGGTTTTCGGTGGCCGATACGGTGTTTAGCACACTATCTCCCACAATAGCACCCAGGGCCATTGTGGCGGTTGTTTGGAGGAATGTTTTGCGATTCATAGTAGTTGATTTTCAACAAAATTAATCACTACGCTCGAAATATGGCTTGATTTATATCAATTTCGTTTCAGCAGGCCCGCCCTCACGCGGCTTAGCGACTCGGGAGTCATCAGCAGGTATGACGCTATATGCTTACCCGGTGCTCGGCGTGCCGCCTCGGGATATTGACGCACGAAGGTCTCATAACGCTCGTGGGCGCTCTCGAAACGCTGTGCATCGGTCTTGCGGAGCGACTCCACCAACCCATCCTCCAACAATCGCACATACAACTTCATAATCTGCGGCGACTCATCACATAACTGCCGAAACTCATCAAAGGGGACATTATGCACAACGCCATCCTCCAACGCCTCGATCATCAGCGTCGTAGGCTCTCGCATAAGCATACTATCCGTGCAATATACCACATCCCACTCGCAGCAGAAGTGCTCCGTAACCTCGATGCCGTTCTTGTAGTAGTATTGGCGGGTGAGTCCTTGCTCTACGATCAGGAAGTTGCGGGCTACCTGCCCCTCAGCAAGCAGTGTTTCGCCTTTGCTCACCTCCTGACGCACAAATATTGAGGCCAGCTGCTGGGCAGCCTGCTCGGTGAGTGTTGTGCCGAGGCGTGAGGCAAACTTATGGGCAATATCTACGGGTGTCATAGGAGTAAAAACGCCTGCTCGGTTATTCGGGCAGGCGCATCTATTAAGTGTTGATTCTTTTACTTTGCGTAACTTACCGAACGAGTCTCGCGGATAACGGTGATCTTCACCTGTCCGGGGTAGGTCATCTCGTCCTGAATCTTCTTTGCAATGTCGTGTGAGAGTGACTCCGACTCCTGATCTGAAAGCTTGTCGGCACCCACGATCACGCGCAACTCACGACCAGCCTGAATAGCATAGGTCTTAACCACGCCTGGGTATGACAAAGCGATATCCTCCATCTCCTTCAGACGCTTGATGTATGACTCCACCACCTCGCGGCGAGCACCGGGACGTGCGCCAGAGATTGCATCGCACACCTGAATGATGGGAGCGATCA
>JAFOXS010000117.1 GCA_017391665.1 Alistipes sp.
CCGCGAGGAGATGGAGTGGCGCCTGGAGGCTCTTCAGTAGGCCTCCACCCTATCGAACCGACGCACCACATCGGCGAGTGTATCGAGCGAGACTACACCGCTCTCGCGCCACAGCATTCGCCCCTGACGGAAGAGTATAAGCGTCGGCACCGACATCACACGATAGTGCTGCACGGGCTCCGAATTTTCGAACAGGTCGACATTCAGGCGCACCACATCCACTACCGAGCGCATCTGACTCTCCAGCGCATCTATCACTGGATGCATAGCCCTGCAGAGGCCACACCATGTGGCAAAGAAATCGACCAGCACCAAGCGGTCGGGAGCAATAAGATCATTGAATTCCTGTTGTGTCATAATAAAAAAGGTTGTCACAATTATACATTGGACAACCTAAATCACAAATTCCATACCACGTTACAACTCCTCACAAAACAGAGCCCGTGGCAACTCGCCTATATTATTTATGTAGACAACCTCAATTCCTTTGGGCATCTTGATTCCCTTGCGCAGAAATCCCGACACAATAATACGACGGAAGCCCAGTCGTGCGGCCTCACTTACCCTCTGCTCGGTACGCGGCGCAGGACGCACCTCACCCGATAGACCTATCTCTCCGGCACAACATACGCCATCGGCAATGGGGCGATCGTAATATGACGATATGACTGCCGCTACGATGGCCAAATCAAGCCCCGGATCGGCGACACGGAACCCTCCGGCAAAGTTGAGGAACACATCCTTCTGGAACATCTTCATTCCCACTCTCTTCTCCAGTACGGCCAGCAACATACCCATGCGGCGCGGATCGTAGCCCGTAGCATTGCGCTGCGGCGTACCATACGCAGCGCCTGTCACCAGAGCCTGCACCTCAATAAGATAGGGACGTATACCATCAACCGAAGCACCTACAGCGATACCACTCAGCGGCTCCTCATAGTGCGACAGCAGGATCTCTGACGGGTTCTCAACGGCACGCAGGCCATTGTCCAGCATCTCAAATACGCCGATCTCAAAGGTTGCACCAAAACGGTTCTTGATACCACGCAGGATGCGGTAGGTATTATTGCCATCGCCCTCAAACTGAAGCACCACATCGACGATATGCTCCAGAATCTTGGGGCCGGCGATGGTGCCATCCTTGGTGATGTGACCAATGATGAAGATCGATGTTCCCGTCGTCTTGGCGTACTTGAGGAGCGATGCCGCGCACTCGCGTATCTGCGAGACGCTACCAGCCGATGAATCGATGGTCTCGGTGAAGATGGTTTGTATCGAGTCAATCACAACGATGTCGGGTCGGTGCTCCTGAATCTGCATCAGGATATTTTCCAGCAGTGTCTCGGAGTAGATGTAGCACTCCTCATTGCCGATACCCAGACGCTCGGCACGCATGCCAATCTGCTCGGCCGACTCCTCGCCCGAAACATACAACGTTCGAAGGCCATGCGACGTAAGCGCCAGCTGAAGGCTCAGTGTAGACTTGCCGATACCCGGCTCACCGCCCAACAGCACCAGCGAACCCGGCACCAGACCACCGCCCAAGACGCGGTTCACCTCAGCATTGTGCATATCCAGACGACGGTGTGTCGAGCGCTCGATCTCACTCACGCGCTGTGGCGGAGTGTGAGGCACTGCAGCAGCTACCGTTGCCGTAGATGATGAGCTCTTTGCTATAATCTCCTCGGTGAAGGTATTCCACTCTCCACACGAGGGGCAGCGGCCCAGCCACTTGGGAGCCTCAAAACCGCACTCGCGGCAGAAATATGCCTTCTTTGCCTTTGCCATTTATCGTGTGAAAAGACGAACAATATCGTTACCGTTGGCATATACCACCAGCACGAGCAATATAGCCAAACCTATATACTGCATAATCTCGAGGAACTTATCACTCGGCTTACGGCCCGTGATAATCTCCCACAACGTAAAGAGCGCATGGCCACCATCCAGACCGGGGATAGGCAGGATGTTCATCACACCCAGAATAACAGAGAGGAACGCTGTCATGGTCCAGAACTGCAACCAGTCCCACTCCGAAGGGAAGATATTTCCGATTGAGATAAAGCCACCCAGCTCCTCATACATCTTGGTCTTGGGCTGGAAGATGAGCTTCAACTGCTCCCAGTAATCAGCAATAGTATCGACAGCAAGTGTAATACCCGCGGGGATAGCCTGCAAGAAGGTAAAGGTGCGCGTACGGGGCTGGAAAATATTGTTGCGGAACATTACGCCAATCTTACCCTCCTCATTTACGGGCACACTCAACGCCACACGCTCACCGGCACGCAATACGCTAATTGCCAGCGTGTCACCCTTATGCGCAGGCAGAATATCCATAGTAAGCATTCCAGCCGTAACACCCTCTACACCGTTACATGCCACCACCTCGTCGCCAGCACGCAGGCCAGCGCTCAGGGCCGAAGCCGATGCAACAGAGTCGATAATAAATGGCATGCGAATCATATAGAGATCCTCGTAGTCGCGATTGCGGCGCATCTCAACCAACTGATCAAACGGAATTGTGAACGATAGCTGCTCACCATTGCGCTCAACGGTAACCGTACGGTCGCCCTCGGTCAGAAGCAGTCGGCTGCGCATCTCATTTACATCGTCGAGACCCTCGCCATCCACCGAGATGAACTTATCGCCATCGCGGAAGCCCATACGCTCGGCAGCCTCATTGAACTCGTAGCCCCACTTGACATCCTCGTTGGCCATATACGACTCGCCATGCACATAGCGGATGCCCGTATATATGATCATTGCCAGCAGGATATTCATCACCACGCCGGCAACCATAACGCAGAGGCGCTGCCATGCGGGCTTTGCACGAAACTCCCATGGCTGCACGGGAGCCTGCATCTGCTCCAGATCCATGCTCTCGTCGATCATGCCGGCAATCTTGACATAACCGCCCAGAGGCACCCAGCCTAAGCCATACTCCGTCTCGCCACGCTTCCACTTAAAAAGCGAGAACCAAGGATCGAAAAATATGTAAAACTTCTCTACTCTGATCTTGAAGATGCGAGCCACAATAAAGTGGCCAAACTCGTGAATCGCTACAAGTAGCGACAAACTCATGAAAAATTGAACTACTTTGATTAAAACATCCATTATCTATTGATTTTACTTATTCAGTTTAAGATACTCCGCCGCCAGTGCGCGTGACTCCTCGTTCGACGCCTCATAGTCGGCAAGCGTAGGGTTCGCAACAAATGTGGCACGCTCCAGAGCGTACTCAATCGATGCCGTAATATCGGTAAAGCGGCACTGGTGCTGCAAAAATGCCGCCACAGCCACCTCATTCGTGCCATTCATCACACACGCTGCCGTACCTCCGCGACGCATACAGTCATAGGCAATATCCAGCGCGGGATACTTCACACGGTCGGGCTCGGCAAAGGTAAGTGTTGGGTGTGCCAGAAAGTCAAAACGCTCCTCTGGTCGTGAAGCACGATGGGGGAAAAGCAGAGCATAGCTAATGGGCATATGCATATCGGGCGTGCCGAGCTGCGCCTTGATAGCGCCATCCTCGAACTCCACCATAGAGTGCACAATCGACTGCGGATGGATCAGTACTGAGATGCGGTCGGCGTCCACTCCAAAGAGCCAGTGCGCCTCGATAACCTCGAAGCCCTTGTTTACGAGCGTTGCCGAGTCAATGGTGATCTTGGCGCCCATCGACCACTGCGGATGCTTCAATGCCTGCTCGGGCGTTACATCCTTAAGCTGCTCCATAGGCACATCGCGTAGTGCTCCGCCACTGCACGTTACGATCAGACGACGCAGGGGTGAACGCTCACCCACCAGACACTGGAAGATAGCCGAATGCTCTGAGTCGATAGGCAGGATAGGCACACCTCGCTCAGCAGCCATGCGCATCACCAGGGCGCCACCAACCACGAGCGTCTCCTTATTGGCCAGGGCAATCTTCTTGCCCGCCTCGATGGCGGCAATTGTCGGATGCAGGCCGGCATAACCCACCAGGGCATTGACCACAACATCCACCTCGCCACTCTGCACAACACCGCATATGGCATCACTGCCCGTATAGACCTTGATCGGATATGCGGCCAGCGCCTCCTTCAGGAGTTCATACTTCGACTCATCAGCGATCACGACACTGTCGACATCGAATTCAATGGCCTGGCGTGCCAGCAACTCCCAATTGCGATGTGCTACAAGCGAATTAACCTCAAACAATGAGGGGTTTTCGGCTACGATATCAAGAGTCTGCACTCCGATAGAACCTGTTGAACCGAGGATCGACAAACGCTGTTTCATAGGGTTATTTCTCTTTCTTTAGAATACAATATATACTTCGGGATCTACCGCTCGGCCCTCATGCCAGAGCTCCACCTCTACCAGAGGATTCGTACGATCACCCACCGACGGCATGGCGTTATAGCCCACCACCTGACGGCTCTTGATGCTCTGACCCTTCACGACCAGCACCTGTGCCAGATTGCGATACACCGACACGAAGCCGTTGAAGTGCTGAACCGTTACCACCGATCCACGCTCACCCTCGGCAACAGAGACTACCGTACCGTCGTCGATAGCCGTCACGGGGGCGTTGGGCGAAGACTGGATACCCACGCCCAGATAGTTATCCTCGCGAGAGAAGTGACGTGTGATGATACCCTCGGCAGGAGCTACGAAGATCAGCGTATTGCCACCCTGCGTACGCTGCTGCAGGGTGCGGGCCAGCGAATACTCGCCATCGCCCTCCATCTGCGCTCTGAGCAGCGAATCAAACTGCGAGGGAGGCACCAGCGTTTTGTCCAGCTTGGTCGTATCGCCATCGCTCAGCGGTGTGCGCACAACGGGTGTGCGGCCCTCCATGATCATGGCGATGTTCTCGTTGTAGGTCAGCATGTCGTTCATGCGACGCTCCAGCGAGTCGATGCGCATGATGTTCTGCACCAGATCGTCGTGAGTCTTCTCGGCCGCGGTGCGGAATCCGGGGAAGATGTCGAGAATGGGCGTGTAAGAGACAAGCACCAGAACAAGCAAAAACAGAAAAACACAAAAAGCCCCGACGCTGGCCAGCAGACCTGCGGGGGTGATATGCACGCTCCACTCCTCCTTGTGAAGAATCGGATCGCTCATCGAGAATCGCATCTTGCGACTCATATTTTTCCAATTGAACTTTTTCACGGCTTTTATTGCTTGCTATAACAGAGCAAAGATACTCAAAAAAAGGTGAAACATCGGCCATTGCACGGCTTTTTTTATGCCACACGGAATATTGTTGTCGTTTTCAACGATAAAACGCCTCGCAAACACGAAATATTTTATCTTTTTCGGGGCTAATCCCTTTTTTTATCATTTTTTTTGCTTCTGCGTGCAAGATTTCGCAATTCGCCCGTTTAATGGATAGAGTTGTGTAAAAATCATCCATTTACTTGTATTTTATAAATTTAATTCTTAACTTGCAATCAGAAATCTGCAATCTAATTGTCGCATTATGAAGAAGTTACCCCCCTCTGTAGCGGACTGCGATAATTTTCGCGAGCTACAATAAGAGCAATTCGGCTACAATCTGTAATCAATAGCCGACAATTTTCATATTGTTACTCCTCTACGGCCGCGCAAAAGTTATAATGTTTAATCAGCGGCCAATTCTCTCACTTGATATCGAAAACCGATATTCAACCGTAAATTAACAGCAGTTTGTTACTTACTCTTTAAATTAAAACAATAATGAAAAAATATATATTCATATTATTTGCCGCGTGCCTATTCGCTTCGTGCAATGATGGCTTGTTGTTTGATGATTACTTAAATGAACTTGGTTACGAGTTCGAGGAGACCAATCTGTCGGCCTTAGCGGTCTTAACCTCTGCCGATTATTGGGAAGATAATTATCGTGAAAATGTTTATTCTACAAAGCCAAATTGCGAAGGCAAAATTTATAAGCCCAAGGATCATCCTTTGCCAGTCGGAGGATCATTTAAAACTACCCTCTCCGTAACGTCAGATAAAATTAGGTTTTATCATGTAGATTCGAGTTATCCTCATTTAGCTCCTTATAATCGTTTCTATTCTGATAGTCCTATTGTACATATAGATAACAATGAGATTGTATTCGAGGGTGGAGGCGTCTGGAAGATTGTGAGGTATGATGAAAATAAAATCGTGATCGATGTACACATGCCTGAATTTCAATATAGTGGTGATTATTACCCTTATGGTAGACTTATTTTCCACAAGAAGACATCGGATGGTAGTTTAGATAAATATGTAAGTTACGAAGAGTACGAAGAGGCTCAAAGACAATGGTACGAAGATTATTTTGAGTCTAAGACTGTTGAATATTTAGAAGATTATATTGCTTACGAGCTTGAATCGGGTCGCAGTACACTTGAGAGGCTTCATGAGTACTTCAAATATATCTGCCCCGAGCTTTACGAATCGACAATAAAATATATTCTTGAGAAATATAAATAACGGCGTATTCATTAAATTAGAACAACTATGAAAAAGATATTAACTTTGGTAATCGCGGTGGTGGCTTTAACCTCATGTATTGACGGTAACAACTTTGTTTATAATGAGCACTGGGACAATGAGATCAATGCATTGGAGAAGACCGACCTGCCCGTGACCGCCATAATGCAATCGGCTGAGCTTTGGGGAGATGGTGGTATATTATATTACACTGAACCCAATGGCAAAGGCAAAGAGTATGATCCACTCGATAAGTATAGAAATGAGGATGGTATTGCTATATATTCTGGTGGTACTTCAGAAAAATATACCTTTGGACACAATACTTTTAGACATTATGTAAGTAGTGTTGGCATTGAAACATACCCCAGCTATTGGGTTGAAGCTGTAATGACTGAGGTAGTTGATAATTATTTTACTACGGAATTAAACTACGTTGGACTCAATTATCATAAGTTTCAGCTAACGCCCGTTTCTAAAACATCCCATTGGAAGATTTTAGCCTATGATGAAAAAAACATTATATGTGAAACGGATTTCTTTGGCAGGAAGAAAGATGACGATGGCACAGAGTATCCATATGCGATAGTTCATTTTAAGATATCATCACTAACCGATCACGGCTGGGTTAAAAATGCAGTTTCTTATGAGGAGCGTTTGGAAGCAGAAAGAAAGCATCTTCAGGATTTTTATGAATCGGTGAATACTGAGTACTTAGAGAAACAGATTGCAAGTTGGATTACATCGGGCGAACAAACAATAGAGTGGGTTGATGCTTACTTCAAGTATTATTGCCCCGAGCTTTACGAATCAACAATAAAATATATTCTCGAGCAATATAAACAATAGTTTCTAACCACCATTAAACTAACACTAAAATGAAAAAGATATTAACTTTAGTAATTGCCATAGCGGCCTTTACCTCATGTATTGATGGTAACGATTTTGTTTACAACAAGCATTGGGACAATGAGATCAATGCATTGGAGAAGACCGACCTACCCGTGACCGCCATAATGCAATCGGCTGAGGCTTGGGCAACGGCGAGCGTATTATATTACACCGAGTCCAATGGCAAGGGCAAAGAGTACGATCCATACGATAAATATAGAAATGAGGATGGCATAGCTCTGATCTCTGGCGGCAATATACATAGATATACTTTTGGACATAACAATTTTCGACATTATATAAGTAGCCCCTCTAGTGAAGACCCAAGCCATTGGGTAGAAGGTGTAATGTCCGAAGTGTCCGATAATTACTACACTACGGAATTAAACTATGTTGAACTCAATTATAAGTTTCAGCTAACGCCCGTTTCTAAAACATACCATTGGAAGATTTTAGCCTATGATGAAAAAAACATTATATGTGAAACGGA
>JAFOXS010000013.1 GCA_017391665.1 Alistipes sp.
TCTTTGCATGGTCGGAATAGAGCATGTTCATCGTAGCCCACAACGCCCAGCAGTTGTAGAACGGCTCCTCGCTCATCATTGCACCCAAGCTCTCGACGGCTGAACGCATCGTGTCATACGACCAGTGCGCACCCATCGTGCCGTCTGCATTGATGAACTTCGACACAATGGCCTCGGCCTCGGCTTTGGATAAGTAATTGTTCCACATTACAGGCTCGAGCTTATCAAGCCACACTTGCGCTAACGCAGGGTCTCTTTCGCTCATTTTCCCAAAAGCCCATTTCTCGGCTTCGCCAAACACCTGCATCTTTACAATGTCGGTCGAAGTAGCCATCTTAGCATACAGCTCTTCGTATCGTTGCATCATAGCATTCATTTTTTTCTATTTTTTGAAATTTTTAATCAAATTTGGCACAACTCGCATCACGCCTTTCATTCCCTCCTGCGAGATAGCACGAATAGCAGAAATAATCAATCCGCTATTTTTTCGGTAAAGTGGATAGAATCGGATTACATCCGAAGCCTTCAGCTTCATGGTCTCGCTTGCATCTTTGGCTATTGCCTGTACGGTCTTCTGCTCCTCATCGTTTGCGCAATCGACCGCGATATTAATTGAACGGTACATATTATTTCAGATTTTCAAAGTCGATTTCGTCTCGTTTTTCTTCATTTTCCCCCGCTATATTGGCTCCAGCGAAGCCCCCTATAAGACCTCCCAACGCTCCAGTTACCAAATCCCAAACATCGGGATATTCTCTCTTTACGCTCGCTACTTGCTGAATGACGGTGATGCCTTGTTCGATTGCTGTCTTTGGCCGTTCTGGTACATTCGGCAACTTCTTATTTCGAGCGACCACCTCCGCGAAAGTGTTTGCGCGATTGGCAGCCTCTTCAATCGGCACACCATCCGCAACCAGCGATGCAAGCAGGTAGTCGAATGCCTCCGAGCGAGAGCCAAACGACGGAACGGTTTTGAATTGTCGGTCAAATAATCCCATATCGCACCTTGTTAGGTAGTGGGGAGGGTTGCCCCTCCCCTCCACACATTAGCCGCAGCAGTTCTCGATCTGCACCACCTCGACTGTAGCGGGCGTGAAGGTGCTTTTCTTCTCGAAGCGGTCGCTGTTGCAACCGCACGATCGGCGCGTGCCGCACACGGGCTGGAATACCGCGTTGTCCAGCGCGTTGATCTGCGTGTAGGTGTAGTCGCGGATGTCGCTTACACCCTGCACGATGCCCGCCAACGAGGTAGCCGTGCGGAAGCTCTGTTCTGCGTTGTTCTTCACAACCGGCTCCAGCGTGTTCACGCGGCCGTACAGCTCCTGCACCGAAGCAGCAAGCTCGGCCTTGTTGTCGCCCGAACGATGGCAAAACCACAAGAAGGCTATGACGATAATAATCGCCACAATCGCCCACAAAGCAGTGTTCTGCCCCCACATCCCGCTCTCTTTGTGCTCCTTCCCATTCATGAGATCAAGAGCATCTCGCAATGTTAAATTGTCCATATTACTTTTGTTTTAAGGTTGTGCCGAGGAATATCCCTCGACACTACAAAAGTCGGGAATCGGACAGGGCAATGGAAGGAGTTATTTGCTCGTTACTTGCGTGTTTCTTGCAACAAAAAAAGGTCGGCTATTTGGCCGACCCCATAACTTGGGCTATCGCTTCCGCGAGTGTTATCTTTTGATCTTTCGCCAACGACCGAACGGCCTCGGCTTGCTCAATCGGCAACCTTACCGAGATGGCTACCGTGTCTTTCTTTTTTCGCCCAGAGTTCGGGCGTGCTCCTCCGCTTCCCATGGCCACTCCTCTTTTCACCAATCGACGATTTTATTGATTGCCCCAAAGACAACATCTTCAAAGAAAAATTGGCAGTAAACATCCAACATCCAATCGCCCAAACCTTGTCCTGTAAATATCCATTTAATAGTGGAAACAACAAAGAGGGGGATTAATAGAAAAAGACCAACAAACGACAAGGTAAACCCGAAAGGAATCCAAACTATAATTATTATAGTCTTAATTATGCGTGTAATCATAACAACGAATTGATGATTGTAGAATAAGCGTGACGCTCGAAATAAGCCTCATCTGATTTCGATGGTTTCACTTTCTCGATTACCTGAGGCTCGCTATACTTTTCATTGATGAGGTCGCAGATGTATTGCTTTGCCGATTCCATACCCTCGGTGGCGCGAATATTCGTGAAACGATGAATCTCTCTACCTTCGATCGTGCGAATGATAGGCTTATTTGAAGAATGGAGGTGAATGAAGATTCTCTTCGCATCAACATTTTCGTTTACGAGACGAATTTCATTTTTTTGTAAGGCGTTTTTCATGGTCGTAGGTGTTTTGGTATTGCAAATATACCACCTTATTTTGAATTATGCAAACATATTTCAAAATAAATGCAAACTTTTTTCAAAATAATTTCGCAAAAGCACACTCTACACGCTTGTATAGGAACTCGAACGCTTTATTCGCTCGGCGGTCTGATATAGTTGCTATCTTTTGGCATACCGCTTGGCGAGTTATGCCGAGCTTATCCGCTATTGTTCTCGGGTTAAGCCCTGCCTTAAAGCAGAACCATACGACCATCTGCCGAGCATCCACAACTTCAGCAAGGCGCGATTTAGACACGATTATTTCAGCCGAGATTTCGGTTTCCTCGGCAACAAGGCGCAACACCTCGTTATATATTTTATTACA
>JAFOXS010000191.1 GCA_017391665.1 Alistipes sp.
ACTTCTTCCTCTCGCAGGAGGAGTTCCGCCAGAAGGTGGCAGCCGACGAGTTCGTGGAGTGGGAGGAGGTCTATAACGGCACCTGCTACGGCACACTGCGCAGCGAGATGGAGCGCATATGGGCAAAGGGCAACGTCATCATCTTCGACGTGGATGTGATGGGAGGTATCAACCTCAAGCGCATCTTTGGCGATGATGCCTGCTCAATTTTCATCAAGGCCCCTTCGGTCGAGGCTCTGCGTGAGCGACTCATTGGTCGCGGTACGGACAGCGCCGAGACCATCGAAAAGCGCGTGGCAAAGGCAGAGTTTGAACTCTCGAAGGCCTCGGAGTTTGACTTCGTGGTGGTGAACGACATACTGGACAATGCCGTTGCCGAGACCGAGCAGATTATTACCGATTTTCTGAAGCGATAGGGTATGGCCAAGCAACATATGATGCTTCTTTTCGGGTCGTTCAACCCCGTACATCGTGGCCACACGGCACTTGCCGAGTATGCCATTGAGCAGGGACTGTGCGATGCTGTGGCGATGATCATATCGCCCCAAAACCCCTTCAAGCAGAATATGGCACTCGCCTCGGAGATGGATCGTTACGCCATGGTGGAGGCTGCGTGCAAGGCTACACGCTACCCCGACCAGATTCACGCCTCAGTGGTGGAGTTTTTACTCGAGAAGCCATCCTATACGATCAACACGCTGCGTTACCTGCAGGAGAACAACGGCCACGAGATGCGATTCTCAATCCTTATGGGCAGCGACCTGATAAACACCCTGCCCGAGTGGCGCGAGGCCGAGGAGATTATCCAGGGTTACGACATATACGTCTATCCCCGCCCTGGTGTGGAGATGACCTACAAGACCCCACGCACCACATTTTTAGCTGATGCGCCGCAGTGCGACTTCTCATCCACTGATGTGCGCCACCGCCTGGAGTCGGGTGACGATGTGAGCCGTATGCTGACAAGAGATGTAGTGAAGTACATCCGCGAGCGAGACCTCTGGAGCATCGAGGGTAAGATCGATCGACTGAGTCTGCAGATTGAGGAGCAGCCCACAGCCAGCCTCTATCTCGAGCGAGGCAAGTGCTACTACCGCCGAAACGAGTGGGGCAAGGCCATCAACGACTTCCGCCGTGCTGAGCTACTGGATAAGGAGTGCATCGAGGCTGAGCAGTTCCGCAAGATGACAGAAGAGATTTTAGAGTACCGATACAAAGATATTTACAACCCATGATAGAGATAGATGACAAGATAGTAAGTGCTGATCTTCTACGCGAGTGCTTTGCCTGCGATCTGGGCAAGTGTAAGGGCATATGCTGCGTGGAGGGCGACGCTGGAGCACCTCTCGACATTGAGGAGGTGGATATTCTGGAGCAGGAGTACGAGAACTATGCCCCCTACATGACCGAAGAGGGTCGTGCAGCCATCGAGCGTGATGGTTTTATGGTTGTCGATACGGATGGCGACTACACAACGCCGCTTATTGACAATGCCGCCTGCGCCTACTCATTCGAGGAGAATGGCATAGTATTCTGCGCCATCGAGCGAGCCTACCGCGAGGGCAAGTGTTCGTTTCTGAAGCCCATATCGTGCCATCTCTATCCCATCCGCGTCAAGCAATTCCGCAACGGAACATACGGTCTGAACTACCACCGCTGGGCAGTATGCCGCGATGCTGTGGAGTGTGGCAAGCGTCTGGGTGTGCCAGTTTACAAGGCACTCAAGGAGCCTATCATCCGCCGCTTTGGCGAGGATTTCTACAACGCGCTGGAGTGCGCCGAAGAACTCCTGAAAGAGCAAGAATAAGTTACTAACCGCTAAAACGAAACAATACGTCAATGAACTTAATAAAATCACTGCTCGTAGCCGCGTCGCTCATGGTGGCGGCAACGGCAACAGCACAGAACACCACAACCGAGAATCGCGACTCACTGCCTGCCGATGCCATCGTCGTTAAGCGTGTACCCTTGGAGTCGAAGCCATCACTGGAGTCGAAGGAGGATGTACTGGTGGTGGACACCATCCCCTCATCAAGCGAGGGTTTGAACATCGTACTCTACAACGACAACACATGGCAATATGTGCGTAACCGCAATATCGACGTACTGGACGAGACCATATACACCGAGAACTGGAACGACAAGATTCAGCCCTACAACATCGAGCAGAAGGATCTGCCCATATCTATGGTAATCGACCTGGTGGATTCACTCAAGAGCTACCACTATCCCTTCAAGGGCCGTGTGACGTCGAAGTATGGTCCGCGCCGTGGTCGTGTGCATCAGGGTACGGATATCGATCTGGAGACGGGCGATCCGGTATATGCTACGTTCGATGGTCGTGTGCGTGTAACCACATTTGTTCGAGGCGGTTATGGTAATCTTGTCATCATCCGTCACGACAACGGACTGGAGACCTACTATAGCCACCTCTCGGAGATCAGCGTCAAGCCCAACGACTGGGTGACGGCTGGCCAGGTAATCGGTAAGGGTGGTAGCACGGGTCGCAGTACGGGCTCGCACCTGCACTACGAGATGCGCTACAAGGGTCATACGTTCGACCCCGAGCGACTGATCGACTTTGCGACAGGTACACTGCGCCGCGAGACATTCCTCTTGAAGCGCACCTACTTTAGTCCCTACTCACGTTTCACGCAGGACTTCGAGGAGGAGATACAGAGCGACGAGGAGGACAAGCGTATCGCTGCCGAGGCTGCCGCCATCAAGTACCATATCGTCAAGCGAGGCGACACCTTGGGACGTATTGCCATCAACAACCACACTACGGTGACGAAGCTCTGTCAGCTGAACGGCATCAAGAAGACCTCAACGCTGCGCATCGGTCAGCGCATCCGCGTAAGATAACGGTCGCAAAAACAGTATAGAATAGGCTACCCGAGTGGGTAGCCTTTTTTATTTAAATAAATCCTCAACAAATTTAAGCGTCTGTTCATCGAAGTGTTGCCAGCGAGCCACAACCTCACACTCGTCATTGAGCAGAATAAAACAGGGTATTGAGGTCACCTCATATCGTGTGGCAATATCAGTCTCCTCGGCAAAAAACAACTCCTC
>JAFOXS010000235.1 GCA_017391665.1 Alistipes sp.
CAAAACATTCTGCTTGATGCGTACCCCACATCCACACAGGCCATGAACCTGCGTCTGCAGGATCAGCGCTACTTCGAGGAGGATGGCCAGCGCCACCTCTCGGCACGCAACATAGGCATTCAGATGCACTCCATCCTAAGTCAGGCAACCTCGGCCGAGGAGGTCAAGGAGGGTATCGACCGCCTTCTGAAGCAGGGTCGCATCAGCTCAACGCAGGCCGAGGAGCTGCGCTCAACCATCGATCGTGAGTTTGCCCGCCCTGAGGTCAGGGAGTGGTTTGGCGAGTGGGATGATGTGCGCTGCGAGAACGATATCCTCTGCTCCGATGTAACGGGCACGCGACGTCCCGACCGCGTGATGATTCGTGGCCAGAGGGCCGTAGTGGTCGATTACAAGTTCGGCGAGGAGCATGCACCGCAACACTCGCGTCAGGTGAAACAATACATTTCGCTGCTTCACGAGATGGGTTATCGCGACATTGAGGGCTATTTATGGTATCTCTCCACTGGCAAGATTGTAAAAATTGAGAATTAATGAGTATCTTTGCCCAATAATTACAGAGAAATGAAAGTAGGACAAATACAAACGCTCAAAGTAGCACGCATATCGGATTTCGGTCTTTACCTTTCGGACGAGGAGGGACAGGAGGTTCTGCTCCCCAACCGTTTCGTATCGCTCAAGAACGCCATTGGCGACGAGATAGAGGTATTCGTATATCACGACTCGGAGGATCGTCTGGTGGCCACCACCGATCGTCCGCTCATCACCGAGGGACGTGTGGCCTCGCTCAAGGTTGTTGACAAGAATATTCACGGAGCATTCCTCGACTGGGGCATTTCGGGCAAGGATCTGTTCCTGCCCAACCGCAATCAGCAGGGTGGCGTTTTAGCAGGTCGCAGCTATGTGGTGTGGCTATATGTGGATAATATCACAGGCCGCTGCGTGGCCACAATGAAGCTCAAGCCCTATATCGACAACGACGTCATCACCGTCAAGCCTCGCCAGAAGGTCGATATCGTGATCGCATCGGAGAGCCCCATCGGCTACCGTGCCATCATCAACTCGCGCCACTGGGGTATGATCTACAAGAATCAGATCTTCCGTCCCGTGCGTGTGGGCGACAGCATGGAGGGCTGGGTACGCCGTATTACCGACGACAACCGCATCGACCTCACGCTCCAGCAGCAGGGCTACGATGGTGTTAGCTCGTCGGCCGAGACTCTGCTCTCGCTGATTAAGGAGCATGGCGGAGTGCTAAGCGTTGGCGACAACTCCACTCCAGACGAGATCCATGCCCTCACCCAGATGAGCAAGAAGGTATTCAAGCGCGCCGTTGGCATTCTGCTAAAGCGAGGAGATATCACAGCCGAGAGCACTCAAATCAAACTTAAGTAATGGCATCACTGCACACAGCCGAGCGAGTATCGGCACGCGACCGATCGGACAACTTTGTCTTTCAGCGTTCGATTCTGGCCTACTACGAGGCTAAAGAGCGCGTCCATGGCCATGTGCTGGAGATTGGTACCGGCATGGGCTACGGTATCGATGTTGTAGCACCCGCTGCCGAGCGCTTCACAACCATCGACAAGAGCCGTGCTTTCGAGGTCACGCTGCCCGCCAATGCCGAGTTTCGACAGATGGAGGTGCCGCCCATAGGTTTTGCTGACGCCTCGTTCGACTACGTCATATCGTTTCAGGTCATCGAACACATCAAGCGCGACAGGGATTTTGTGCGCGAGGTGCATCGCATACTGCGTCCCGGTGGCAAGTTCATCGTATCGACACCCAACGCCCCGATGTCGCTCACGCGCAACCCGTGGCACGTGAGGGAGTATCGCCCTGAGGAGCTGAAGGCGCTGCTTGGTGAGTGTTTTTCCGAGGTGGAGTGTCTGGGCGTAAGTGGAAATGAGCGTGTGATGGAGTATTACGAGAAGAACCGTCAGGGCTTGGAGCGCATCACGCGATTCGATGTGCTGGATCTTCAGCACCGCCTGCCCCGCTGGATGCTGCAGATTCCCTACGACATCCTCAACCGCCTGAACCGCCGCCGTCTGCTCGATGAAAACACTTCGCTCACGGAGTCCATCACCATGCAGGACTACGCCGTAGGGCCCGTAACGGAGTCATGTTTTGATCTATTTTACATTGCACACAAATAAAAATAAGGCAGAAACAATGTTTTCTGTCTTTTTTTTTCTATCTTTACGAAATAGAAAAATCGCTGTCGGACGATGAATGAAACATTGATTATCGCAATGCTGGTGCTCTCGGGCATCGTTGTGGGTGTGATCAACACACTCGCAGGAGGCGGTGC
>JAFOXS010000262.1 GCA_017391665.1 Alistipes sp.
GAACTTGTGATTCTTCTTCAACTCGAAGTTCTTGCCGAGATATACTCGGCGTACCATCTCGTCGGCTGCCAACTCCTCGGCAGTACCCGTTTTAAGGATTTTACCCTCGTAAAGCAGGTAGGTGCGGTCGGTGATGGCGAGCGTTTCATCCACATTGTGGTCGGTAATGATTACGCCGATGTTCTTGTCCTTCAGCGTTGCGACGATGCTCTGAATATCCTCTACGGCGATAGGGTCAACGCCAGCGAATGGCTCATCCAGAAGGATGAATGCGGGGTTGATGGCTACGGCACGGGCAATCTCCGTGCGGCGACGCTCACCACCCGAAAGCTGAATACCCAGGCTCTTGCGAACCTTCTGCAAGCGGAACTCCTCGATAAGCGACTCCACGCGGTCACGCTGATACTCCTTGCTGTATGATGTCATCTCCAGCACGGCACGGATATTATCCTCGACGCTGAGGCGACGGAATACAGATGCCTCCTGAGCAAGGTATCCTACACCCATCTGCGCACGGCGATAGACGGGCATATCGGTAAGTTCGCTCACTACGCCCTCGTCGTTCTCGAGAAAGATTTGTCCCTCGTTGGGCTTGATCAGACCTACTATCATATAAAAGGTAGTAGTCTTGCCGGCACCGTTGGGACCCAGCAATCCGACAATCTCACCCTGCTTAACATCGATGGTGACGTGGTTTACGACGGTTCGTGACTTATATTTTTTGACCAGCTCGCTTGTGAATAGACGCATAATCGTTGAAATTTTTCACAAAGTTATTATTTTTTCCAAAAAAATTTTTATCTTTGAATGAGAATTTAACTTTTACTTTAGGATAGTACCTGCATCGAGTATTTATTTTTCAGCGATGGAACAAGAACAGAGCATTTTGCATGACAAATTAAAGGAGTATTTCGGATTTACATCCTTCAAGGGTAACCAGGAGGCTGTGATTCGTAATCTGCTCTCTGGACGTGACACATTCGTGTTGATGCCCACCGGTGGTGGCAAATCATTGTGTTATCAGTTGCCTGCTCTGATCATGGATGGCGTAGCTATCATCATATCGCCATTGATAGCCCTGATGAAGAATCAGGTCGATGCAATGCGTACGTTCTCAACCGAGTCGGGTATTGCCCACTTCCTTAATTCATCACTCAACAAGACGGCCATCAATCAGGTGCGTCAGGATGTGCTGGATGGCAAGACCAAGTTGCTCTATTTCGCCCCCGAGTCACTCACGAAGGAGGATAATATCGCCTTCCTTCGCAAGATCAAGATCTCGTTCTATGCCATTGACGAGGCTCATTGTATCTCGGAGTGGGGTCACGATTTCCGTCCGGAGTATCGTCGTATCCGTCCCATCATAAATGATATTGGTCACGCCCCGCTCATCGCACTGACAGCTACGGCGACACCCAAGGTGCAGATGGATATCCAGAAAAACCTGGGTATGACCGATGCTGCTGTATTTAAGTCGTCGTTCAACCGTTCAAACCTCTTTTACGAGATTCGTCCCAAGCATAACGCCGAGCGTGATATCATACGTTTCATCAAGCAGAAAGCGGGAAAGAGCGGTATTATCTATTGTCTGAGCCGTAAGAAGGTTGAGGATCTGGCCGAACTGCTGGTGGCAAACGGTATCAAGGCGTTGGCTTACCACGCCGGAATGGATGCACAGACGCGAGCAAATAATCAGGACGATTTCCTGATGGAGCGTGTCGATGTGATTGTCGCAACGATTGCCTTCGGTATGGGTATCGATAAGCCCGATGTGAGATACGTAATACATTACGATATACCCAAATCTCTGGAAGGATATTATCAGGAGACGGGACGTGCCGGCCGTGATGGTGGCGAGGGTCACTGCCTCACATTCTATAGTTATAAGGATATCCAGAAACTCGAGAAGTTCATGCAGGGCAAACCTCTTGCCGAGCAGGAGATCGGTAAATTGCTCTTGCTGGAGACGGTGTCCTATGCCGAGAGTTCGATGTGTCGTCGCAAGACGCTGCTGCACTACTTTGGCGAGGAGTATACCGAGTCCAATTGCGGCTGCTGCGATAACTGTGTGAATCCTAAGCCCAAGGTAGATGCTAAGGCCGAGATGAAGCTGGTTTTGCAGACACTGGAGACTATTGGTGACAAGTTTAAGATTGATCACCTCTGCGCAGTGCTTACGGGCAAGGTTACGGCACAGATCAAGAGTTATGGCCACAATAAGTTGAAATATTTTGGCGAGGGCGAGGAGCATGATGCCAAGTTCTGGGGTGCGGTGATTCGTCAGGGACTGATAATGGGCCTTATTGATAAGAGCATCGAGAACTATGGCCTTATATCGGTCAACGATAAAGGTCGCGCATATATACAATCTCCCAAGTCGGTAACCATCACGCTTGATCATAATTACGACGACGAGGAGAAGGAGGAGGAGACCATGACTGCCCAGATGGGTAAGGGTGGTGCTGCCGACGAGGAGCTCTACGCTATGCTGAAGGATCTGCGCAAGAAGGTGGCCAAGAAACTGGATCTGCCTCCATTTGTAATCTTCCAGGATCCTTCACTTGAGGATATGGCTATTCAGTATCCGATCACGATCGAGGAGATGCAGAATATCTCGGGAGTGGGTGCAGGCAAGGCCAAGAAGTTCGGCGAGGAGTTCATACGCCTTATCAAGGCATATGTCGAGGAGAAGGATATCATTCGCCCGCAGGATATGGTTGTTAAGTCGGTGGCCAATAAGTCGGGTAACAAGATATTTATCATCCAGTCTATCGACCGCAAGATGGATTTCGAGGATATTGCACGTGCCAAGAATCTCGATTTTGAGGAGCTGCTCTCCGACATAGAGGGAATCGTAAATTCGGGTACACGACTCGATATATCGTACTACCTCAATCAGTATATGGATCAGGATAAGATCGAGGATATCTATCTCTATTTCAAGGAGGATGCCGAGGATGATTCGCTCGAGGCTGCTATCGAGGAGCTGGGTTCGGATTATAGCGAGGAGGAGATTCGTCTGGTGCGTATCAAGTTCCTGTGCGAGGTGGGAAATTAGTACGAAAATATGGTTATACTGGGAGTGTCGACTTTTTGTCGGCACTCTTTTTTTTGCAGCAAAGGCATCAATGTGATAAAAAAATGTTATCTTTGCCCCGACATTTCTAAGGGGTGCCTTACTATCAGGCTGAGATTATACCCATTGAACCGGATACGGGTAATGCCGAGACCGGGATAAGCGTAATCGACACATATACCCCTTTTCTGTATTTTAACTATTAAGTTTAAAACGATGAAAAGGTTTTTTCTGACACTTGCCGTAGCGGCATTGTCGCTTGGCGCAAGGGCGCAGCAGCTCTCGCCCGACTCGATCTCGATGTATGACGAGATTCAAAAAATCGAAGTAGTAGCCACTCGTGCTACGTCAAAAACCCCAGTTGCCTATACGAACCTCAGCCGTGAGGATATTGCGCGCAACAACTATGGATTGGATATCCCTTCGCTGCTGGCGCTTACGCCCTCGATGATTGCAACCAATGAGACGGGTATAGGTATTGGCGGAACATCGATGCGCTTGCGTGGTACTGACGCCACGCGACTCAATGTAACCATCAACGGCATGCCGCTCAACAATCCCGACTCGCACTCTACCTATTGGTACGATACGCCCGATGTTATTTCAGTTGTTGAGGATGTGCAGGTGCAGCGCGGTGCAGGCCTGTCAACCAATGGTACGGGAGCCTTTGGCGGTGCGGTGAGCATGAGAACATCGCAGCCGCAGACCACATTTGGCGGTGATGCTACATTCTCGTATGGATCCTATAACACCAATAAGCAGGCCGTACACATTGCTTCGGGTCTTTTAGGTGATCACTGGATGGTTGATGCACGATTGACGCATATCGGCTCGGATGGTTATATCGACCGCGGTGCTACTGACCTCAAGTCGTATATGCTGCAGGGTGGATATTTTAGCGATCGTACCACCATCAAACTCATCTCGTTCGGTGGCAAGGCCAAGACATATCTGACCTATACGGGAGTAACCAAGGAGGAGATGGAACTTTATGGCCGTCGTTACCATACGGAGGGACAGTATGAGACCTCGCATGGTCCGTATGTTCTGGCCGATGGTACACATGTGGATTATTATGATGATCAGACAGATAACTACCTGCAAATCAATAATCAGTTGATCGTCAACCATCGTCTGTCTGATCGTTGGACGTTGTCGGCTACGGGATTCTATACCTATGGCTACGGTTATTATAAGCAGTATAAGGATCAGCGCACACTGCTTGAGTATATGAATATGGGTATTGATGATTACTCAGTGGAGGCCGATATGATTCGTCGCAAGATTATGCGTAACCACACCTATGGAGTGAATGGTTCGGTTGCCTATACGGCATCTCATCTCTCGTTGCTTATGGGTGGTTCGTATCTCTACTACACCTGCCCGCACTGGGGCGATCTGGAGTGGGTTGACGGCTATGGCAAGGAGCAGATCGCAGGCCGCTGGTACGATAACGATGTGAATAAGCAGGATGCAAACCTATTTGTGAAGGCTATGTGGCAGCCCGTCAAAGGATTGTCACTCTTTGCCGATATGCAGTATCGCTATGTCGATTACCGCGCATGGGGTGTAAACGACAATTTCGATTGGGAGACAATGCAGATGCAGCCCATCAATGTGGATAAGCAGTACAATTTCTTCAATCCTCATGTTGGTGTAAGCTATCTTCTGCAGGATCGTCACCGTTTCTTTGCTTCGCTGGCCATTGCACACAAGGAGCCTACACGCTCAGATTTTACCGACCGTTATATGTTTGCTGACGATCAGAGCGAACCCTCACCCGAGGTGCTCTACGATTACGAGGTAGGGTATGAGTACTCTTCGCCAAGTCTGTCGCTGGGAGCCAACTTCTATTATATGAAATATAAGGATCAGCTCATCCCGACGGGTATGGTAAACGATAGCTCCGATGCTCTGAATGTAAATGTTCCCGACTCGTTCCGCCTGGGTGTGGAACTCTCGGCAGCATGGCGTGCAACCAACTGGCTCACTATAGGTGGAAATGCTACGTTGAGCCGTAATAAGATTCTCAACTATGTAGATATGCTCTCAGATAGCCCTACGTACGAGCAGAATCTTGGCACGATGACCATTGCCTATTCGCCCAGCGTTGTAGCTTCAGCGTTCCTTGATGTGCATTTTGGCGGTTTTGAAGCTGTTATGCGTACACAGCATGTCGGTGAGCAGTATCTTACCAATAATGAGATTGAGGCTTTGACGCTCGATGCCTACACCGTCACAAATCTTGATTTGGGATATAGGCTTCGCACTCGCGCAGCCAAGAGCGTGCGTTTTGGTGTTGCCATCTATAATCTCTTCAATTCCAAATATTGCAGCAATGGTTACGGATACTCATATATGTGGGATGGTGTACGTTACGACGAGGCGTATTATTTCCCGCAGGCTCCGTTGCATGTGTTGGCAAATGTGGCGTTTGAGTTTTAGCGTGCCTTACGCCTTTGATTAAGCGAAATGGGTATATTAAAGGCGAGTGTAAATATCGGTATCCGAAGTCTCGGATGCCGATTTTTTTTGTCAATGGTAGGATGTTTCTAAAAAATATATTACTTTTGCAGCCGAAAAAAATGATGTGGAAGGATTTGGACTGCTTGCAACCACGAAAAAAATGCTAAACCAGCTGCTTCAGTTATACGACAGTCTCACTTCCATACGTTAATTGTTTAAACAAAGAAAACTATTAAAGTATGGCTTTTTTATTTACATCGGAGTCCGTTTCTGAGGGACATCCCGATAAAGTTTCAGATCAGATTTCAGATGCTATTCTCGACGAGTTCCTTCGTCACGATGCGCAGTCGAAGGTGGCTTGCGAGACACTTTGCACAACCGGTTTGGTTGTAGTGTCGGGCGAGGTTAAATCGTCGGCATATGTTGATATTCAGTCAGTAGCACGCCGTGTTATCGACCGCATCGGTTACAATAAGAGTGAGTATCAGTTCGATGCCGCTTCGTGCGGTATCCTCTCGGCTATTCACGAGCAGTCGTCAGATATTAATCAGGGCGTTGAGCGCGAGGAGGATGATGCACAGGGTGCTGGTGATCAGGGTATTATGTTTGGTTATGCCTGCAACGAGACCCGCGAGTATATGCCCGCAACGCTTATCCTTTCGCACGTTATCCTTAAGGAGTTGGCCGACATCCGTCGTTCGGGTGAAACTATGACTTACCTGCGTCCCGATGCCAAGAGCCAGGTTACGATGGAGTACGACGAGACTACGGGTCACCCTATCCGTGTACACACTATCGTAGTATCTACACAGCACGATGAGTTCGTACGACCTACCGAGAACCGTACGGAGAAGGAGGCTGAGCAGATGATGCAGCGTCTGATTCGTGATGATGTGAAGAATATCCTGATTCCCCGCGTGAAGGCTCGCCTGGAGCGCGCCGGCGATCGTTTGGCCGATCTTATTGGCGACGATTACATCCTACACGTCAATCCCACAGGTAAGTTCGTTATCGGTGGTCCTCACGGTGATACAGGTCTTACGGGTCGTAAGATTATTGTTGATACCTACGGAGGTCGTGGTGCTCACGGTGGTGGTGCATTCTCGGGTAAGGACTCTTCGAAGGTGGATCGTTCGGCAGCTTATGCAGCGCGTCACATCGCAAAGAATATGGTTGCAGCAGGTATTGCCGATCAGGTGTTGGTTCAGTTGAGCTACGCTATCGGTATTGCCGAGCCACTCTCAATCTATGTTGATACTTACCACTCAACTCGTCCCGCAGCGCTGGAGGGTATGACCGATGGTCAGATTGCCGAGCGCATTGGTAAGCTCTTCGATTTGCGTCCCGCGGCTATCGTTCGTCGCTTTGGTTTGAAGAATCCTATCTTCGAGGCCACAGCATCGTATGGTCACTTCGGTAACCGCCCCTACACCAAGGTTGAGAAGGTATGGGAGAATGGCGTTGAGTGTGAGCGCGAGATCGAGTTCTTCGGCTGGGAGCGTCTGGATGCTGTTGAGCAGATCAAGGCCGAGTTCGGATTGTAGAAATATACTATATATACATAATTTTATATAGTCGGGTTGCCTATTTGGGTAACCCGATTTTTTTGCTATTTTGTTCGATTTTTGTATATTTGTTATTCGCGAGGGCGGTCGTAAGCGAGAAAAAATGCCAAAAGGAACAATAAAACGCACGCGCACCTCGTTAATTAAGCAAAATGAGTAAAACAAAGATAGAAAGCCTATGGTAAAACTTGCCTATTTTGAATTATAAACAATTAATTTCTGTGTTATTATGAAAAAGACGGCATTAGTTATTTTGGCAACGGCCGCGGTTTCGGCTGTTGCTGGTGGTTTGACCGCAGTAAGTGTAAATAAATATTCTTCAAACAATGGTGGCGTGTTCTCTTCTGTGGACGCTGCCACATCGTGGAGTGATACGACCCCTCAGGCGGGTAATCATTTCGCCGCTTATCAGGCCGAGCAGTATCCCGACCTTACTTATGCAGCCGAGAACGCTGTGAAGGCCGTGGTGAATATCGAGTCTATTCGCGAGGTGCAGTATGGTGGTCGTTCGCGCGGTTATGATCCCTTCTACGAATTTTTTGGTATCCCCTATGGTGGTGGCGGATATAGCGAGCCGCAGACACGCGAGCAGCGTTCGGGTGGTTCGGGTGTGATTATATCATCCGACGGTTATATCGTGACCAACAACCACGTGATCGAGGAGGCTACCAAACTCAAGGTAAAACTCAACGACGGTCGCACGTTCGACGCCAAGTTGGTGGGTACTGACCCCACGACAGATGTGGCACTTATCAAGATTGAGGCCGAAGATCTGCCTACGCTCGCTTTTGGTAACTCTAATGACCTGCGCCTGGGTGAGTGGGTGCTGGCTATCGGCTCGCCGTTCGATTTGCAGTCGACCATCACAGCAGGTATCGTCAGTGCGAAGGCTCGTCAGTTGGGTGTTATCCCCGATGAGTTGCGAGTGGAGTCGTTCATCCAGACCGATGCGGCTGTGAATCCTGGTAACTCGGGCGGTGCATTGGTAAATACACGTGGCGAGCTGGTGGGTATCAATACCGTAATCAAGTCATCTACTGGTAGTTATATTGGCTATTCGTTTGCAGTGCCCGAGGCCATTGTGCGTAAGGTTGTTGTGGATTTGAAGGAGTATGGCGTTGTGCAGCGTGCTATGTTGGGTGTTCGCTACCGTGCTATCGACGACCTCTTCATCGAGCAGATGGGCGAGGAGCTGGGTATCACAAAGACAGGCGGCCTCTATGTAAACGAGGTTGTTGAGGGTGGTGCTGCCGAGGATGCAGGCTTGCGCAAGGGCGATATCATCACATCGGTTGATGGCAAGAAGACCAACGACGCCTCGGCCATGAGCGAGCAGATGGCGCAGTATCGTCCCGGCGATAAGATCACTATCGAGTACACACGCAATGGTGTGGAGAAGAAGGCTCAGGTGACACTTAAGAATAAGGTTGGCAAGACCGATCCCGTTACGGCCGACACGAAGGATGTGGCTGAGGCTCTGGGTGGTAAGTTCTCAGAGGTTAGCAAGAGCATGTGCGAGAAGTTGGAGATTCGTGGCGGTGCGCAGGTTACAAGCGTCGATCGTGATGGCGTGCTGGCGCAGTCGGGTGTTAAGGAGGGCTTTGTTATCACCTATATCAACGACCGTCCCGTGACCTCACTTAAGGACTTGGAGCGCTTGAGCGACAATGTGGAGAGCATCGACGGCATATATCCCAATGGTCGTGCCCTGCGATATGTGATTGTGAAGTAATACAATCGATATTTAAGACTTTATTCCCCGATCCCACAAGGTCGGGGATTTTTTTGCACTAAAGATTGCATATTTGGGATATTATTTGTTAAATTTGTATTGGATTGTCAAATAGGCAGTCTTTATACATTTTAGGTGGCATTTAGGCTATTGTGTTCACGGTAAAACGACCAAAAATTTAACGACGAACAGACAATAGGCACATTAAATGCTCACGCCTTATGGCGTGGGTACGTGCTGTGTTCGTCAGGGTACTTGGTCGTCCCTTCCGTGAGTAGGCATTACCCACGTTTCTTTTTTTAGTTAAACGGTTGCCATCTGTTGGTAAAGTTGCAATGTTGTATGAAATACGTTTAACTTAAAATTCAAAGTATTATGAAAAAGATTTTCGGATTGATGTTGCTATGTGTAACAACCGTTTGTCTAACTTCTTGCTTTGGTGGTAGTTCTTCAAGCCCACTAGTAGAAGATGATAAGTATTGGGAGTCTGTAGGTCGAGAAGAAGCATTGAAAGATGCAGGGATGGATGGTGCGGCTGCTATTGAGCGCAATGCTCGTAGAGACTATATGAAAGGTGGAGGTTATACAGCTCCTGATGGCAGCAAACAAGTTCACTATAATGGCTCTCAGGAACAGAAAAAGGATTTAGAGATGATTGATGCATATTTCAATGAGCACGGTTGGGATTGAAGCTCTAGGAGTTGTTGATAGTAAGGGCGAAATTTCGGAAGCCCCTTTGATAACAAATTTTTAAGTGTAAAATGTTATAATTATCTAAATTTAATATTATGAGAAAGGTGTTGCAATTTGGGATATTGTGTATTAGTTTGATATGTTGTATTTCCTGTGCAAAGAAAGAGGTAGAAGAGACTGCTATAAATTGTGTTAAATCAAGTCTGCAGAATCCTGAATCATTTCAATTGTTATCAATTGAAGTGAGAACGGATACAATTCCAGAATATTTCTCTGTTGATGTATTTTCTGCTGCCAAGAATTTTGGAAAGGCAATCGAGGATTATAGTAGGTATAGCAGTAGGGGTAACTTATGGAAAGAGGAGGCTTTTGATGCTGCCTTGAATGCGATGACATATCAAACACAAATAAAAGAGTCTTATAGGGATTCTATAGATGTGGAGTATGTGGCGTATTTAAGATATACCGCAACGAATGCTATGGGCGGTCGTGTAGCGAGTAGGGCAATTGTAATCGTAGATAAAGATGATCCCCAAAATGATTTGGGCGTTTTTGATGTTGATGAGGATTTTAGAAAAGCATTTCTCGTTGTAAAAATGAATGAGAATGAAATGACATCAGATTTTTTACAACAAAATGAGTATGGTAAATATGATACTAAAGATTGGCCATATTTAGAGCAATTTATAATGGAAGATGCAAAGTAATAATTAGTAAAATGAATACAAGAAGAGGTTGCTAACTATTGTTGAGCAACCTCTTTTGACTATTTTTAGCACTTACTTATTCCGATTCGGGCCTCTTCGTTGTCTTTCTCCAATTTTTCATCCTCCTCCCACTCGAACATCGGGAACTCCTTGCCTCCCGCCAAAGAGAAGCGGGTGTAGGTGATAGGCAGGCCACGCTGCAGGAACTTGGTCTCGTAAGCGGTCTTAACCGAGAGCTCGGCATCGGCATAGCCTGTGCCATAGATGTCGTTATTCGACGCCTCGCACGGCAAATCAAAATGCTTTACAACCTCGTTTGTGTAGCCGTAGAGGTGCTGTGAATCGGTTTTAAGATTAATCCAGCCATCGGCCGCAAGGAACTGCGCGTAGTACTCCAAAAAGATGGGAGAGGTGAGTCGCTTCTTTGCTCGGCGTGTCTTTAACTGAGGGTCGGGGAATGTGATCCATATCTCAGCGACCTCGCCCTGGGCAAAGAACGAATTGATAAACTCAATGCGTGTACGCAGGAATGCAACGTTCTTCATTCCGTTCTCTGTAGCGGTCTTTGCTCCGCGCCACATACGTGCACCCTTGATATCCACGCCTATGTAGTTGGCCTCGGGGTTGCGCTCCGCCAGCGCAATGGTGTATTCGCCCTTGCCGCAGCCCAACTCCAGGATGATGGGGTTGTCATTGTGGAAGAAGTCCTTGTGCCAGCGACCCTTCAGCGGGTGATCCTTATGAAAAATCTCCTCGAATTCGGGTTGTACCATACACTCGAATGTGAGGTTCTCGGCAAATCGTTTGAGTTTATCTTTTCCCATTGTTATCTCTTCAATTCAAAGTTAATACCTGCAGCCTCTACGCCGACAACGCTCTTCAGTGGGCGTAGAATCATTATATACTCTCCTTCGTGGCCAAAGTGCACATCCTCTCGATAGGGTAGTGTGACGTCCATTGTCGTGGCCTTGGCATTTGGCCAAGTCTCTTTTATGGGCAATGTTACACTCTCGCTGTATCGCAGTGAGTCGGGGGTAAATGTGGTAATCTCCAGTGCTATCGTCTCGGCATTAAAGCGGCGGTTAATGTGCAGCGTGATATTCAGATTACGCAGTGCATCCGTATTGGCATTATTATATGCTACCGTGGCGGGTTCACTCCATCCGTCGATATCCACATCGCCCATGGCTACCTGCGACTCGGCCATGCGGCATTGCGTCAGCGACAGGGAGATGAGAACCATTGTCAGCAATATGCGAATCTCTCTTAATGCCCGCATTACTCCTGCTCTTTATGTTGCCTGGGCTCGCGTCCTCCTTCACGTCCTCCTTCACGTCGCTGTCCCTCGCCACGCTGTCGTGAGCGGTTGTTGCGACGGCGGTCACGACCTCTGTTCTCGCGGCCTTCGCGATTCTCTCTCGGCTCGCGATTAGGATTCTCCTTTGGTGTATCGCTTTTGCTTTCCGATGCAGCATTGTCGCCCGATTGCTGGCCTGCTTGACGCTTGCGTGCGTCACGATCACGATCACGATCGCGACGATTGCGGTTGCGACGTCGCTTGTTCTGGTTGTCGAAACGGGTGATGCTATCCTCCTCGGTGCGGAATGTAGGCTCCTCTACGGTGGTCATATCATCCTTATTGGCGATAGACTCCACCTTGCGGCCTGCACGGTTGGCTGCGATGATCTCGCGAACGCGTGATGTGGGGATGGTCACCATGTTTGAGATGGTATCCTTGCTGCTGCTGAATGACATTGTGCGAGCCAGAATGTCGGTCTTGACCAGATAGTACTCGCCATCCATAGCCTGCAGCGGCTCGCGAACACGTGGCAGGGTCTGACGTGCATCAGCATATACGTCATACTCATACATCAGGCAGCACTTTAGCTTCGAACACTGTCCAGCCAGCTTCTGCGGGTTGAGCGATATGTCCTGCACGCGTGCAGCATTTGTCGTAACGCTCGAGAATGACGATATCCACGATGCGCAGCACAACTCGCGACCACAAGCACCGATACCGCCGATGCGACCCGCCTCCTGACGTGCACCGATCTGCTTCATCTCGATGCGGATGTGGAAACGCTCTGCAAAGACCTTGATAAGTTCGCGGAAATCGACACGGCCCTCGGCAATGTAGTAGAAGATGGCCTTGATCTTATCGCCCTGATACTCCACGTCGCCAATCTTCATGTCAAGACCCATGTCGGCAGCAATCTGGCGCGACTGGATCATCGTGTCGTGCTCCAGCGCAATGGCCTCCTGCCAACGCTCAATGTCGTAAGGTTTTGCCTTGCGGTAGATCTTTTTGTACTCGCCATTGAAGGGGGTGAATCCCGTGCGACGAATCTGCTTGGCCACCATGTCGCCTGTAAGCGAGATGATGCCAATGTCGTGGCCGGGCGAAGCCTCTACGGCAACGATATCACCACGTTTGAGATCAAGATTGTTAACGTTCTTATAGTATGAACGGCGTGTATTCTTAAAGCGAACCTCAAAAATATCGGTCGGGATGTTGTCGGGATATGCCTCCAGCCAGGGTGTTTCGTGCAATTTGAAACAGCCCTCTACGGGCTCCACGTGCAGATCTGCGGTGCAGTCGCACATTGTAAATCCTCGACCAGGTTCGGGTATATGTTTTTTGTTACAACTCATCTTATGCAAAATTTGCGTAAATATAGTGAAAATTTTTTAATTCTCCACTCTCTTTTCCAATTGCTTTATATCTCGTCGTACTCGGATCATTGTCATTATGGCACAGCATGAAAGACCTATGATGAATCCTATGATGAGTCCGTTGGCCTGCAACCCATAATTAAATGCGAGCACGTATCCTGCCGGAATATTGATTAGCAGGTAGGATACAAACACAATCGGAATGATAACCTTCACATCCTGCAGTCCTCGTAAGATGCTGATTGATAGAGCTTGCAGACAGTCCGATACCTGAAATAAGGCGATAAAAATCAGCATTGATCCGGCAAGGCGGATAACCTCTTCGTTGGTCGTGAATAGGGTGGGTATTGCAAATCTCAAAGCTACGAAGATCAGCGCAACGGATACATTCCACAACAGCCCCATATGATATGCCGAATATGCGGTGTGGCGCAGCGTCTGAAAGTTGCCACGGCCATATATGTGCGAGGTGAGGATGGTGGTTGCCGAGCCGATGGCGATGACAATCATAAATGTCACGTTCATCATATTTACACCAATCTGATATGCACTCACCGAAGCTGCACCGAAGGCCAGTACCATGATGCCTGCAACAACAAAGGCACTCGACTCCATGAGCATCTGAAACGAGATGGGAATACCCACGCGCAGAATCTCCCTGATGGTGCGCAGGCTGAGCATCGATCGGCGGAACAGATCACGAGTGTAGCATCGCAGGCTTGGCGAGCAGAAGAATATGGCCAGCAACATAATACACTGTACGATGCGTGATATAAGCGTTGCATATCCCGCTCCTGTGGCGCCCATGGGTTTGAAGCCCAGATTGCCGAAGATGAATACCCAGTTAAGGAAGATGTTCAGAGCGTTTGACGTTATGATGGTGTACATGGCCAGACGAGTGTTGCCAATGCCTTCCAGAAACTGCTTGGCCGTACACCATATCATAATGGGAAACAGGCTCCATATCAACGTGTTGTAGTAGGGTAGTGCCGTGGCAATTACTGCGCCGATCGAAGCGTCGCCGCCCTGTTCGAGCATCAGACCGCCCATAAATGTCAGCAGGCCACGGCTGGCCAGCAGCAGAATGGTCGAGACGATGCCGATAAGAGCAAAGAGCAGCGCTCCATTTTGCAGTAATTCGGTAACGTGTGTGCGGTGGTTCTTGGCATAGTGCTCGCCAACCAGCGGAGTGAGTCCAAAGCTCAGTCCCATGGCTGAAATGAAGATTATGTAGAAAAAACTCGTTGCGAACGATACGGCAGCCAGTGGCGTGGGATCATCGCCACCATAGTGTCCAACCATTGCCGTGTCGGCCAATTGTACGGCGATTTGTCCGATCTGCGAGAGGATAACAGGAAACGCCAGGCGCAGATTCTCCTTATAGAAAGGTTTATATTTGGTGAAAAAGTTCATAACAGTGGCAAATATAGTAAAAAAAGATGCAACGGATAATAAATAAAGATTCTCGTGCGTTATAAAACCAGTTATTCGCAGAATGAGTATTTGTGTGTGCAGTAGGTCTAAAAGTTACAATAAGAGTATTTATGGATGTGTGATTGTTCTATAAGTACACTATCTATTGTAGAATATCGCTTTTTGACTAATTTTGCAGGTGTAAAAGAGAACAATGTAAAGAAAAAGAGTAAAAATGATACAATATTTCGATTGGCTGCCTCAGCTGGAGGCTTTGGAGGGTGTTGAGAGTATCGAAAACGAGATGTTGCTGTTTCGATACAAGGATGTAATGTCGCAATTACTGAAGGATATGCCGTTTCATGCCGAAACAATGCGTAACCCTCATAAGTTCGATTTCTTTATATTTATAAATCACATATCGGGCAGTATCAAGTTGAAGATTGACATGGTGGAGCATGAGTTGAGCAATCCGTTCAATGTCATTAAGCTTGCTCCAGGTCAGATCGTATCATTTGAGCATCAGAATGAGTTCGATGCTATGATATTGTTCCTCTCCAAGCGATTTGTCGAGAATCTGCTTGTTTATGTAAATGGCTCTGTACCATTTAGATTTGGCAAGCAGATCGGGGCTGTTGAGCATTACGAAGTAAACGACAATGACCCCTCTCCCAATATCTTTTTTATGGCCGTGCAGAACTGTTTGCGCGATAAGACAAACCCCTATCGCCTGCAGGTTGTGCAGCATCTGATGATGGCTATGTTCTATGCCTCGGAGAAGGTACGAGAGATCGATAACGACAACCAGCCGTCGCGCACGAATGCCGATGTGTTGTCAAAGAAGTTTTTGGAGCTCGTCAATCTTAATTTCCGCAAGGAGCGTCAGTTGCAGTTCTATGCCGACGCATTGTGCATTACGCCGCGTTATCTCTCGCGTGTGGTAAAGGAGTGTACCGGCTCATCGGCAGCCGAGTGGATTGAGCGAAGCGTAGTACTTGAGGCTCGCGCTCTGCTCAAATCTACCAATATGACCATTCAGCAGATCAGCGACGAACTCAACTTCCCGTCGCAGACCTTCTTTGGGAAGTACTTCAAGCGCCGTGTAGGCATGTCGCCCAAGGAGTATCGCAGGGTGGGCTAACGCAGTGGTTGAATATCTATCGGATGTCGTACATAATGTATTCGGCATCCGTTTTTTTGTATATTTTTTGCTCAACGAATGATGTTTAAAACTCTTTTTTGTATATTTGTAATGAGCAAACAGAGATGTTGCAGATGTAATTTTTTTCCAGACGATGAAACGAACAATCATATCTTGTTTCCTGAGCTTTGTAATAGTCCTGCTTGTTGTTGGGTGTGGCTCGCGACAAGGTGGGGCTACCACTTCGCCGTCAGGCTCTTCAAAGGCAGAAACAGCCACGACGTTTATCCCCGCGCTGCCTCCCGCCATGATCCCCGAGGATCAGCGAATGGCATACATGGTGGATCACTACTGGGATAAGTTCGATTTTGCCGATACGACATTTATCGAGAAGGTCGATACGCAGC
>JAFOXS010000301.1 GCA_017391665.1 Alistipes sp.
AAGGAGTTGTTTTTTCATAATCATTTTATTTTTACAAATAAATTGCGGTGCAAAAGTACTAAAAATTTTAGATGGCGGTGCGCCGATAGGAGCTTTTGACCTACAAATTGCCAAAAGTGAGCAATTTTGTCGCATATCGGTCTGTTTGCTGCGGTTTTTGTACTTGTACAAAATCTGTGCAGTTTTGCCTACTTTGTCGGATTGTATTATATTTGCAAAAACAAAACAAGTAACATATGAAACAAAAGATACTTTTTGTCTGCCTGGGAAACATCTGCCGCTCGCCGGCGGCACATGCTGTGATGGAGGCTATAGTTGAGCGCGAGGGGCTGCAGTCGGGAATCGAGATCGACTCAGCAGGTACTTATGGAGGCCATGCTGGTGATTTGCCCGATCCGCGCATGCGTGCTGCTGCCAAGCCTCGTGGCTATTCGCTCACGCATCGTGCCCGTCAGTTCCAGGAGGATGATTTCTACGACTTCGACATGATTGTTGTGATGGACGATTCGAATTATCGCAACGTCGAGCGACTATCGCCCGAGCGCAAGTGTATGTCCAAGGTGCGCCGCTTCGTGGAGTTCTGCAGCAAGCATCCCGATCGCACCTATGTGCCCGACCCTTACTATGAGGGTAGAGAGGGCTTCGAGCTGGTGCTCGACATGCTGGAGGATGGCTGCGAGGGACTACTCGAGGAGTTGCGTGGTCAGTAAAAAACGAGGATACCTAAATTGCTGGTATCCTCGTTTTTATATAACCTCACTTCAAGCCATGCTACTTCTTCTGTTCGGGAGTTGACATGCGGCGATAGGTATTGGGCGTATAGCCTGTCACGCGCTTGAAGGTGGTGTAGAAATGCTCGGTCGATTTGAAGCTCAGCGCAAATGCTATCTCCTTTATCGACTCGCGTGTGTTGGCCAGCAGATACTGTGCATGGCGCAGCTTGATCTCCATGAAATACTTTGCGGGCGGATGACCCGTGTAGTCGCGGAAGATCTTTCTGAACCACGAGTAGCTGATGTTGAGTTGTGTGGCCAGCGCCTCCAGGTCGATGTTCTGCGTCACATGCTCCTGCATGATGCTCTTGGCCTGCTCAACGATCTGATCCAGACGGTCGGTCGAGAGTGACTCGTTGCGTGCCGTGAAGTTCACGATGCCGATCATGTGCATCACGATGCCAGCCAGCATCTGCTGCGCAGCAGGGCGATCTACGGCAGCCACCTCGATGGCACGTTGATAGAGGTCGATAATCTCGCGGCTCAGACCGATGTTGAATATATGCTCATCGTCAGCAAACAGAGCCTTGATGACATGCTCGGCAGCATCGCCCGTAAAGCCGATGTAATACTCGCTCCAGCCCACATCGGGTGTAGGGTGATAGGTATGCCACTTGCCGGGTCGCAGCAGTATCATCGTACCCTTCGATACCTGATACTGTCCCTGCTCGGTGGTGAGCGTACCGCGTCCCTTGACGATGTAGAGCAGCTGATACTCGCTCAGCACACGTCCGCGTGCGGGATCAAAAACGTATCCATTAGGGTGGTTCGATGCCGGATACTCTTCGCCTGGCGCTACCACCTGTGAGCCGACAACATTGACGCCACATCCATACTGCAGATCGGCCTTGTTGGGGATAAGATAATGAAATTTAATTTCGGAAATTTTGGTTGTTTCGTCCATACGATTTTATTTTAATATTTCGGGCAGGAATGAACTGATGATAAGTACCGCAAGGCCGGCAACAAGCACTGCTATGGTGCGCGTCGAGCAGCCTTTCCACTCTTTGAGGATGATGCCCCACACGTTTGAGAAGACGACGTTGAGCGCCATCAGGATGCACCAGCTAAAGGTCAGCAGTGATGCCGACTCGGTAAGAAAACCTTTACCTAAGCTCAGGCCGAAGAACTGAATGTACCACAGCACACCAGCCAGGGCGCAGAACAGGATGTTGTTTGCCCACAACGACTTCTCTCCATAGTCCGAGAATGTGCGGTTGCGATAGTTCTGGTAGAGGCAATAAATGGCATTGGTTGCAAAGCCGCCGAGCGTCACCATGAACGTTGCGGGCAGAGTCTTGTAGATGTCGGCCGTAGCGTCGCCGAAGTTGAGCGGCTCGCCAAAGCCAAGACCAATATTGAAGCAGGCGCTCATAAAACCAGCGAGCAGCGCCACGGCGATACCCTTGGTGAAGTTGAAGTCCTTAACGGCCTCGCGCTTCTGCTCCTCCGAGAGCGACTGCGACTTCATGTGACCTGCTACGCCGATGATGGCAATGCCTACGAGTGTTACCACCACGCCAATCACTACCGATGCCGTCAGATCGCCCGCACGGCCGAGCAGCAGGGGAGTGAGTATTGTACCCAGACCTGCGCAGGTGCCAAGCGCCAGCGACTGACCCAGTGCAACGCCCAGATAACGCATCGAAAGGCCGAAGGTCAAGCCTCCCACGCCCCACAACACGCCGAACAGTGCCGTGAGTGCGCTCTCCTTGGGATATGCTGCGTAGAGCTCAAAGAGCGAATGGCCCTCGGGTACGGCAAGCATAGCTCCCGCAATGGGGAAGATGAGCCATGCGAAGATGCCCTGCACGAGCCAGTATGACTCCCAGCTCCACGAGCGTATCTTGTTGATGGGCACATAACTGCTCGACTGGCAAAATGCGCCCACCGCAATGATCAATAGTCCAATGATAATCTCCATAGTGGGGTATTATTAGCAACGCTTTGATGTTACTTCTGCCTCGTACTTGTTGATCTCGGCAATGTACTCCTCGCCAACGGGCACGCCATTCTTCAGGCAGAACATATCCCATACGGCGTTCCAGGGCAGTGACTTGCACTCCTCAAGCATAGCCAGACGCTCAAAGCCACGACCCTCAGCCTCATACTCGCGAAGTGTTGTCAAGGGCTCCAGCAATGCCTGCAACAGACACTTCTGCGTAGCGCGGGCACCGATAACGTAGGCGCCAATACGGTTGATCGAAGCGTCGAAGTAGTCCAGACCGATGTGTACACGATCCAGCGCGTCGCAACGTACGATCTCCTTTGTAAGATCCAGCGTCTCGTCGTTGATGATCGTCACGTGGTCAGAGTCCCAGCGCACGGGGCGGCTCACGTGAAGCATCACCTCGGGAGTGAACAGCAGCAGCGATGACATCTTATCGCCGATAGACTCGGTGGGGTGGAAGTGACCCGTGTCGAGTGTCACCATCACGCCCTTCTGCGCTGCGTAGCCGATGTAGAAGTCGTTGCTACCTACGGTGTAGCTCTCCAATCCGATACCGAATACCTTCGACTCCACTGAGTCGCGCATCCACTCGTATTTCTGCTCAAGAATCTCGTCCAATGACTGCTTCAGGATGGCACGATACTTCATGCGGTTTACGGTCATATCCTTCGAGCCGTCGTGAATCCAGATGTTGAGCATTGCGGGATCACCCTGACGGCGACCCATCTCGTTGGCAATGGCACGGCAACGCTTGGTGTGCTCAACCCAGAACTTGCGGATATCCTCCTTGGGGCTTGCCAGCGTGAGGTCCTCACTCTTGGGGTGAGAGAATGATGTAGAGTTAAAGTCCAACTTCATGCCATTCTTCTCGGCCCACTGCATCCAGCTCTCGAAGTGCTTGGGCTCCAGCTGATCTCGATCAACGGGACCCGTCTCGCGGAAGTCGGCATAGTTGGCGTGAAGGCTCAGACGGTGCTTGCCTGGCAGGAGTGAGGTGACCTTCTCGATGTCGGCCTGCAGCTCCTCAATCGAGCGAGCCTTGCCCGGATAGTTACCCGTTGCCTGAATACCTCCAGTAAGTGCACCTGCATTCTCAAAGCCGCTCACATCGTCAGCCTGCCAGCAGTGCAGCGAGAGCTGAATATTCTGCAACTTCTCCATTGCAGCATCTGTGTCTACTCCTATTGCGGCGTAACGCTCCTTGGCGATCTCATACGCCTTTTCGATAAGTTCTTTTTTCATGTTTATGTTTTTTAAGTTTTACAATTCTCTATATATGGTAAGATATTTCTCGTAAGCCTCATCCCACTGAGCCTTGTCGCATGGGGTGAATATCTGCCTTTCGGGCAGCGACTGCGCAATCATCTCGCGCATCTGCTCGATCGAAGCCACCACGCCAGCCCATTTGGCCTGCATCATCACATTGCCAAGTGCCGTAGCCTCCGACGATCCGGTCTCAACGGTAAGGTTTGTGGCGTTGGCCGTATATTGGTTGAGCATATTGTTACGCGCACCGCCACCAATGACTATCATCTTACGTAGTGGCTCGGGTGAAAACTCGCCCAGCATCTCTACGACCTGACGATAGCGCAGTGCCAGCGACTCGAAGATGCAACGCACGTACTCTCCTGTGCTCTGCGGCGTGGGCTGATCGGTAGCCTTGCAATAGGAGTCGATAGCCTCGATCATCGACTTGGGGTTGGCAAAGCATGGCGCATCGGGGTTGATCAGAGAGCGGAACGGCTCCGCAGCCTCGGCCTGAGCGATGAGCGAAGAGTATGACTGCTCCTCCCACTCGGCGCGCGAACGCTCCAAAAGCCACATGCCACATATATTTTTCAGTACGCGAATCGTACCCTCGATACCTCCCTCATTGGTGAAGTTGAGTTCAAAGCTGCGCTCCGAGATGATAGGCTCTCTGGACTCGATGCCCATCAGCGACCATGTGCCCGAGCTCAGATATGCCGTGTCGTTACCCGAGAGTTGTGTGCCTGCCACAGCCGAACCTGTGTCGTGACCCGCCACGGCAACGACAGGAATCTCTCCAAGTCCCGTGAGCGAGCGCACCTCCTCGGTAAGGGTGCCGGTTAGCTGGCCAGGCATCGTAATTGGCCCAAAGTTCTCCTCCTTAAGGCCGAGCAGCGCGAGAATATCCTTGTCCCAGCACTTGGTGCGGGGGTCGATCATCTGCGCCGTAGAGGCGATGGTATATTCGGTTATCATATTGCCCGTGAGCATATACGCCAGCGCATCGGGTATGAAGAGTATCTTCGCGGCAACCTCCAGCGCCGAGCAGTTGTTGCGACGCAGCGTGTCGAGCTGGAAAACCGAGTTGAAATTCATGATCTGTATGCCCGTCTTTGCGTAGAGCTCGTGGCGAGGCATACGCTCAAAGAACTTTTCGGGGGCATCCATCGTGTGCGGATCGCGGTAGCAGTAGGGCAGACCCAGCATCTGTCCATCCTCACCGAAGAAGGCAAAGTCAACACCCCATGTGTCGATACCGATTGATGCGATCTCCACCTTGCGCTCGGCCACCTTTTTCAGACCCTCGATGACAGATTTATATATTGCGGGTAGATCCCAGTAGAAGTGGCCCTGCATCTGTATGATGGTGTCGGGGAAACGATGGATCTCCTCCATCTCAATGGTGCCATTGCTCAGAGAAGCAAGAATCACACGTCCGCTCGTTGCGCCTAAATCTATGGCGACAAAATGATGTATATTCATTAAAATCGTAATTTTTAGCTAAAAAACATTTTGACTAACAAATTTAAGCCTTTATTTTTATTTTGATACGGAAGATTGTGATTTTAATACTTTCTATTTTGATATAGATTTTTTTTAATAATTATGCGCTCCGTTATGCGCTTCAGTAGTGAAATAGGCTGCATAATGCCCTGCAAAGGCATGTGGCGAGTGTTTTAATATTATAAATTATGATACTTCTTGATTTTTGTCATTTGTTTGCAGCCGCTTACATTATGAAACTGCTTTTTGCGGCGGGGATGTAAAATCTTACGATTTTCGCCCTTGTGCGCTATTCCAAATAACAAAATATTTTTCTACCTTTGTCGCACCAAAGATGAAAAACGAGGATAAAATTTCGCGCAAGCTAAGCCACGAGCGACGTATCGTTGCCGATATGATAGCTCTGTATTGCCGTAAAAATCACGGTGGCAAGCAGTTATGTGATGAGTGCCGAGCCCTTGCCGAGTATGCCGACAGCCGCACTTTGTCCTGCCCGCATATGGCGCAGAAGATATTCTGCTCGCAATGCACAACGCACTGTTATCGCAAGGATATGCGTGAGAGGATTCGTCAGGTGATGCGATACTCTGGTCCGAGGATAATATTTTATCACCCCATAGCGGCGCTTCGTCATCTGTGGTACTCGAAGATTAGAAAAGGTTAAATTCAAATTATACGAAACGATGAAACAGGATAATCAGATTTTCGATCTCGTTGCCGAGGAGCGCGCTCGTCAGATGCGTGGCATCGAGCTTATCGCATCGGAGAACTTTGTAAGTGATCAGGTCATGGCAGCCATGGGTTCTGTTCTGACTAACAAATATGCTGAGGGCTATCCCGCAGCTCGCTACTATGGCGGTTGCGAGGTAGTGGATAAGGTGGAGCGCCTGGCTATCGAGCGTCTGTGCGAGTTGTACGGCGCGGAGTATGCCAACGTGCAGCCCCACTCAGGTGCACAGGCCAACATGGCTGTGTTCTTCGCAGTGTTGAAGCCCGGCGATACCTTCATGGGTCTGGACTTGGCTCACGGTGGTCACCTCTCACACGGCTCACCCGTAAATATGTCGGGTATGTACTTCAACGCCGTTGGCTATCAGCTCAACGAGGCAACGGGTACAATCGACTACGAGGATATGGAGCGCAAGGCTATGGAGCACAAGCCCAAATTGATCGTTGGTGGAGCATCGGCTTACTCACGCGAGTGGGATTACAAGCGTATGCGCGAGATCGCCGACAAGGTGGGTGCATTGCTTATGGTTGATATGGCTCACACGGCAGGTCTGATCGCTGCTGGCGTGCTGGATAACCCCGTGAAGTATGCTCACATCGTGACATCTACAACTCACAAGACTCTGCGTGGTCCTCGTGGTGGTATCATCCTCATGGGCAAGGACTTCGAGAATCCCTGGGGCTACACAACTCCCAAGGGCGTAGTGAAGATGATGTCGCAGATACTCAATTCGGCTGTATTCCCCGGTATTCAGGGTGGTCCTCTGGAGCACGTCATCGCTGCCAAGGCTGTGGCTTTCGGCGAGGCTTTGCAGCCCGAGTATAAGGAGTATCAGAAGCAGGTTCAGAAGAACGCTAACGCTATGGCTGAGGCATTTGCAAAGCGTGGCTACACCGTTGTATCAAACGGCACGGACAACCACCTGATGCTTATCGACCTCCGCACCAAGTTCCCCGAGCTTACTGGTAAGCTTGCTGAGCGTTGCCTTGTAGCGGCTGATATTACAACTAACAAGAATATGGTTCCCTTCGATTCACGCTCTCCGTTCCTTACATCGGGTCTGCGTTTCGGTACGCCTGCCATTACGACACGTGGTGTGAAGGAGGATAAGATGGACTACATCGTTGAGCTTATCGACCGCGTGCTGCACGATCCCGAGAACGAGGAGAACATCGCAGCAGTTCGCAAGGATGTAAACGCCATGATGGCCGAGTATCCTTTGTTTGCGTGGTAGGGTAGAACGCTCTTAATCTTTTAACCGCTCCCGTGTGGGGCGGTTTTTTTGTTGTGGATAATAAGTGTTATAAGTGCTATAAGTGTAATACCCGTTATTATAAATTATTACACCTATTTCACCTATTGCACCTATTTCACCTATAACACTTATTTCTCCTATATCGCCTTTTGCCTCCTCCTCTCACACTTTTTCCGCCTCGGCTGCCGTTATAGATGTGGCCCGAGTAGAAATTTTATAAAATTTTTGCAAAAAGTGAAACAAAAGGTCGCTTTTGTGCGTAATAGGTAAAACGAAATATGCGCCGAACTCGGGCTTAAGGAAGAAAACAAAAACTAATAAGTGATATGCGTCAATTAAAGATTACAAAGTCGATTACCAATCGCGAGAGCGCGTCGCTCGATAAGTATCTGCAGGAGATTGGTAAGGAGGAGTTGATTACCGTAGAAGAGGAGGTGGAATTGGCTCAGCGCATCCGCAAGGGTGACCAGGAGGCGTTGGACAAGCTCACGAAGGCCAATCTGCGTTTCGTGGTGTCTGTAGCCAAGCAGTATCAGAATCAGGGTCTTAGCCTGCCCGATTTGATCAACGAGGGTAACTTGGGTCTTATCAAGGCTGCCGAGAAATTCGATGAGACACGAGGCTTTAAGTTCATCTCTTATGCCGTATGGTGGATTCGTCAGTCAATTCTTCAGGCGCTGGCCGAGCAGTCACGTATCGTACGTCTGCCTTTGAATCAGGTGGGCTCGCTCAATAAGATCAACAAGGCCTTTGCTCGCTTCGAGCAGGAGCACGAGCGTACACCCTCACCCGAGGAGCTGGCATCGGAGCTGGAGCTGCCGAAGGAGAAGGTGTCGGATACTCTGCGTGTAGCGGGTCGTCACATCTCGGTTGATGCTCCCTTTGCCGATGGCGAGGATAACAGCTTGCTCGATGTGCTGGTAAATACCGACTCACCCAATGCCGACCGTGGCCTTATCAACGAGTCGCTGGCTACGGAGGTTGATCGTGCTCTGGAGACTCTCACGGAGCGCGAGCGCGATATCATTAAGTATTTCTTCGGCATCGGTTGCTCGGAGATGACCTTGGAGGAGATTGGCGAGAAGTTCGACCTTACACGTGAGCGTGTGCGTCAGATTAAGGAGAAGGCTATCCGCCGCCTGCGCCACTCGTCACGCAGCAAACTCTTGAAGTCTTACCTCGGATAACGAGTTGAGTTAAAGGAAGAAAAATCCTGCTACCTAAAGTTGAGTAGCAGGATTTTTTTATGCAATCACTCGATAGCCGCACTTCTCGAATAGTTCGCGTGCCGTGCGACAATCAAACTGCCGCCACTTATTCTCCGCGAGCGCATTATCACGCGGTATTGCTCCCGTCTCTATCACGGCAACATTCGCGCCGCTCATCAATGCCGCCTCGGATGCGGGATGCACGCAAATATGCTTCACCACCGAGCCGCCCGACAGACGCAGCACGGCAATCTGCTTCGCTATCTCCTCATCGCTGATGCGTGGTTGCGCGCCCAGCGGTGTGCCCTCAACGGGAATACGTGCCATAATGCCTGAGATGTAGGCTCCATAGCGCACCGCACCCAAGAAACGCTCGGCAATCTCGTCGTAGGTATGCTCTGCACCCACGGGCTCAACCAGGTGTATAAGGTTGAGTGGCGAGTGCTGAATAGTATCGAGGGTAGCCTCTCGCTCGGCAATGCGGAAATGAGTATTTATGCCCTCACGCAGACGTATGGCGTGATATACACCATCTACGCCACTATCATACAGGGCGTTGGCCGTCGCCAACCCAAACTCTCCCACATTGACTACTATCTCATACGCTCCCTCGACCGCCTTGCGTATTGCACCCACAAACTCTGCGATGGTCTCCAGCGAGTAGTGCTGCGTGGTACGCAGGACGATGAAGTGCACGCCATCGGCTACATATTCGCCGACACGGGCGACAATCTCGTCGATGGAGTATATCTTCTCGTCGCCAATCAGTCCCCACGCCTTGCCGAAGGAGCAGAAGTCGCAGTTCATGGCGCACGACGCATAATCAACACCGATAGCGCCCCACATATACGCTCCGCCACCCGTCAGTTTAAGGCTCGCCTCGTGTGCCCGCTCACGCAGGTAGTCACACTCCTTGCTCGAAGTCTCAATGCGGAGCAACTCCACAATCTCTTCGTGCGAGAGCACACGGCCTGCCAAGGCGGCATCGTAGGCACGGTCTATTTTTTCGTAGGCTGTCATTAAAGAATCTCGTCGAGGATTTTACAAGCCGACGCTACGGCCTTCGGACAGATGGTGAAGAGGAGGTTCTGCTCCATAATCTTTGCCATCTCCTCGGGCTTGCTCAAATCATAGCCCAGCACGTGACGACACACAACACTGCCATTCTCCTTGGCAAAACGCTCCTCAAACTCCGCCTTCTTTGCCAGAAGGATGTTCTTCTGCTCGGTAGATTGAGGCTCGCTATAACCATATTTTAGGCCCAATGCCATCAGCGCACCAGTCACACAACCACACGTGCGACCGCCCCACATACCACCACCAAAGGCGGCAGAGATCTTGAGAGCCTTGTCGGGGCAAATGCCTAACTTGTTGGCCGCGTGGCCCATAACGATCTGCGAGCAGTCGATGCCCTGCTGAAATAGTTCAGTGATTTTTTGTTCTGTAAGATTTTCGATTTTCATAATGTTATAGATTTAAAGAGTATATACAAATATATTAACTATTTGCACTCTTTATCCTCACCTTGTCATTAAAGCGAAAGATCTTGCACTGAAAACGAAAATTACGTAATGGTTTGTTTATTGCAAAACAACGAATAGAAAAGCACTGGGGCTATTCAACTTTCTTGTTAGACCTCCTTCTCCATGATGTAGTCATCCATCACAAAACCGAAGCCAATGTCGGTGCACTCCTCGGCTATGACCTTGAAGCCTTTGTGTATATAAACCTCGTAAGCGCGTGTGTTGTTGCGGTTTACCGTTAGATAAATCGATTCAAGACTATCCTCGCGGCATATCTGGCACATCCGCTCCAGACCCAATGAGAACAACCCTCGGCCACGGTTTTGCTTAAGGATGTAGAACTTACTCAGGAACAGACGCTCGCCCTGAGGCTGCACGCCAAAATAGCCCAGAATATCGCCATCCTCCTCAAATATAAAATAACGATAGCCCTGCATCAGCTGCCCCGAGATAGCCTCGAAACTCTGATACTTCTCAATCATATACTCCACCTGCTCGGGGGTGCAGAACGCTACATTTGCCTCGCGCCACACCACGCGTGCCACCTTGGTCAGACGACGCACGTCGGCCTCGCTGTAAATCTCTCGAATAATCATACTACCACTCAATCGGCTCCTTACCGATGCTTTGCAGATAGGCGTTTGCCTGCGAGAAGTGACGACAACCGAAGAAACCGCGATAAACCGATAGTGGTGAGGGATGTACACTCTTTAGTATCAAGTTTTGCTTCGTGTCGGCTATCTGTCCCTTGCGCTGTGCATAACTGCCCCATAACATATATACTACGCCTTGCTTGTGCTCGGCAATTTTTCTCACTACGGCATCGGTAAACTGCTCCCAGCCACGACCTGCGTGCGATGCCGCCTCGTGTGCGCGCACGGTCAGCACCGAGTTCAGTAGCAGCACTCCCTGCTCGGCCCAGCGATCGAGGTTGCCCGACGTGGGGATGGGTGAGCCTATGTCGTCGTGAATCTCCTTGAAGATGTTTTGCAGCGAGGGCGGGAAACGTACGCCATCATTCACCGAAAAACACAATCCGTTGGCCTGACCCTCGCCATGATAGGGGTCCTGACCAATGATAACGACCTTGAGCGACGAGAGAGGGCACCGATCGAAAGCGCGAAAAATGTTGCGCCCCGCAGGAAAAATCTGACGCGCAGCATACTCCTCGCGCACAAAACGGGTAAGCTCCTCGAAATATGGTTTGTCGAACTCCTCCTGCAGAAGAGCCTTCCAGTCCTCAGCAATTTTTACATCCATAGCGATTTTCCTTCTATTTATTAACGTAAAATTACAAAAAAATACATAACTTTGCTACGTATATGTGCAAAAATAATTTTATAAAATTAATATTAATCCTATGAAAAAGTTTTTCTTTATCCTTATGCTTCCGCTTGTAGTAGCGGGCATGACCAGCTGCCAGGAGAAGGAGCCCGAAGTTAAGAACATCATCTACATGATCGGTGACGGTATGGGTCTGGCACAGGTATCAGTGATGCAGATCGAGCAGCAGTATGCTCCCTCGGCTTTTGAGCGCGCACAGAACATCGCTTTGCAGAAGACATACTCGGCTAACAACCGTGTAACCGACTCTGCTGCATCAGGTACAGCGCTTGCTACGGGTTACAAGACCAATAATAGCACGCTGGGTCAGACTCCCGACGGCACTCGTGTAGAGTCTATCATGGCCAAGGCCGACAAGGTGGGCTACGAGTCAGGTATCGTTGTAACGTGCTACGTTACTCACGCTACACCCGGTGCGTTCTACGCTCACGTGGATAGCCGTAACGACAACAACGGCATCATCGACGACTTTATGAAGGAGAACGATGTAGATGTAATGTTCGGTGGCGGTACCCGTATGTTCAGCGAGTATTTCGCACAGCAGAACACCACATGGGAGGCTGCTCTTCAGGAGAAGGGTTACACCGTATTGACCGACCAGGCTCAGATGGCATCTGTAAATGAGGGTAAGGTTATCGGTTTGTTTGCCGAGACCAATCTTCCTTTGATGCGTCAGGATCGTGGCGACTACCTGCCCAACGCAACAGCCAAGGCTCTGGAGATTCTGACCAACAACGTTGAGAAGAACAAGAAGGAGGGTTTCGTGCTGATGGTCGAGGGTTCACAGATCGACGGCGAGGGCCACAGCAACAATATCGGTGGCGTACTGAACGAGACTCGCGACTTCGCAAAGGCTGTAGCTGTAGCGATGGACTACGCTGATGCTCACCCTGGCACATTGGTAGTTGTTACTGGTGACCATGAGACTGGTGGTCTGTCTATCCCCAGCAACAAGACCGACTTTACGCTTCCCGAGAGCGGTATCAGCTACGGCTTCAGCACCACGGGTCACACGGGTATCATGCTTCCCGTTTACCTCTACGGTACAGGTGCCGACCGCATCAACGGTATTATGGAGAATACGGAACTCTCACAGACCTTGCAGCGCATGCTTGGCGTATGGGAGGATGCTGAGTAAATACTCTAAACTAATTCAAAACGAAGCGAAATCTCATGAGGGTTTCGCTTCGTTCTTTTATTATGAAAAAGATTTTTATTCGAAGACTACTCCTGCCTGTAACGAGCCTTTGTGTGGCCCTATATCTTGTATGGCTGCTCTTGCCATCGCTTTGGAGTGATGATAGCAACCTGCTTATCCGCCTTGTGCTGTTGGCGAGCATTGTTCTCTGTGTGCTCTCTGCACGTCTGCTGTGGCGACGCATAAGGGATTAATCGCCAAAAGGCTCGAACATCTTTGTCGAGAGATATTTTTCGGCTCTGTCGGCAAAGAGCACAACTATATTTCCACGCTCTATACTCTCGGCTGTGCGACGAGCTGCCAACATTGCGGCTCCGCTGCTCATGCCTGCGAAGATCCCCTCATGGGCAATTATTTGTCGTGCCATGTCGATTGCCTCCTCGCTATCGATCATCTCCTGTCTGTCGATCAGCGACTCGTCGTAAATGTCGGGTACAATAGCCTCCTCCATATTCTTCAGCCCTTGAATGTAGTGGCCGCGAGTGGGGTGGGCGCATATAACCTTTATGTCGGGTTTCATTATGCGCAGAAAGCGCGACACGCCCATCAGCGTGCCCGATGTGCCTACGGCTGATACAAAGTAGTCAATCTGCCCGCCACACGCCTGCCATATCTCAATGGCCGTGCGCTCGTAGTGCGCCATGTAGTTGGCTGCATTGGCAAATTGGTCGGGCATAAAGTATAGTTCGGGGTGGGCGGCATACATCTCGCGAGCCAGCCGTATCGCTCCATCGGTACCCTCCGAGGCTGGCGTGAGGATTACCTTCGCTCCACATGCTCGCAGAATCTTGCGACGCTCAACCGACACCGCCTCACTCATTACAATCACCACATCATACCCCTTCACTATGCCCACTACGGCAAGCCCTATGCCTGTGTTACCCGACGTGGGTTCGAGTATTGTCATGCCAGCCACGAGCCGTCCCTCGCGCTCTGCCTGCTCGATCATGCGCAGTGCGATGCGATCCTTGATGCTGCCCGTGGGGTTGAAGCCCTCCAACTTGGCGTAGATGTTTACTCTCGGATTTGGATTCAGACTGTTGATTCGCACCATGGGCGTCGAGCCGATGGTCTGTAAGATATTCTCTTTTATCATTGTCGTGTCGTTTTACATCTCTCCTGCATCTCTTGTTCCAAATGTAAAACGAGTAATAAAAAAAGCTGTCAAACTCGAAAGTCCGACAGCCTTTTTACTATTAAAGTGTTGCGTTACTCAGCCTCTGCGAAATACTTGTAGAAGAGAGGAATAGTATTCACGCCCTTATCAAATTGTTCAAGTCCGTAGCTCTCGTTGGGCGAGTGGATGGCATCCTCGGCAAGACCGAAACCTATGAGCAGCGACTTGATGCCCAGAATGCGCTCGAAACCGCTGATGATGGGTATCGAACCGCCCGAGTAGAAGGGCAGCGGCTTCTTGCCGAAGGTATCAACAATAGCCTGCTCGGCAGCCTTGTATGCCGCCATATCGGTGGGCGACACGTAGGGCGCTCCGCCGTGCAGATACTTTACATTCACCTTAACCGATGCGGGCGCAATCGCGCGGAAGTGCTTCTCGAACAACTCGCCAATCTTTTCGAAGTCCTGATTGGGAACCAGTCGCATCGAGATCTTTGCCGATGCACGCGAGGGGATGACGGTCTTCGTACCCTCCTCGATATATCCGCCCCAAATGCCATTCACGTCAAGCGAAGGACGCACACCCGTGCGCTCGATAGTGGTGTAACCTGCCTCACCAGCCACATCGTCAATATCGAGAGACTTCTTATAGTTCTCCAGGTTGAACGGAGCCTCATTGAATGCCTCACGCTCTGCGGGGGTAAGCTCACGCACATCGTCGTAGAAACCGGGAATCGTCACGCGGCCACGCTCGTCAACGAGTGAAGCGACCAGCTTCGTCAGTACATTGGCAGGGTTTGCCACAGCGCCGCCGAACAGACCCGAGTGCAAATCCTTGTTAGGACCTACAACCTCCACCTCCATATAGGTCAGGCCACGCAGACCGCACGTAATCGAGGGTGTCTGCATCGAGATCATCGAGGTGTCCGACACAAGGATAATATCGGCCTTAAGCATCTCCTTGTAATCCTCGCAGAACTTGTAGAGGCTGGGTGAGCCAATCTCCTCCTCGCCCTCGAGCATAAACTTCACGTTGCAGGGCAGCGAGTCGGTCTCGCACATAGCCTCGAAAGCCTTGGCATGCATGAAGAGCTGTCCCTTAT
>JAFOXS010000188.1 GCA_017391665.1 Alistipes sp.
GCGGTGTGGTGAGCTTATCGAGCTCCTCCTGCGGTGTGATGTTGAGGCAGTATTGGGGCACGAGCTTGGCACCCTGACGGCTGCTCACCAGATCGAGCACCTTATAACTATATGTCACGGGCATCTTCTTCACCGAGATGATGTCGCCCACCTGCACCTCACGCGAGGGCTTGGCGTAGGCATTGTTGACCATCACGCGGTTGTTGCGTATGGCGTCGGCAGCATCGGAGCGGGTCTTATAGACTCGCACTGCCCATAGGTATTTGTCTAATCTTACGTCACTCATAATTCCTGAATTGTTTACATCCACATCAAAAATACCGGATGGCTCAGCTCCAGGCTCTGTCCCGTAGCTGTGAGCAGGCCCGTCTCCGCATCGCGGCTATATACCTCCACGCGGTTGCTGTCGCGCACCGCCACCAGCACATATCGGCCATCATCCGAGAGGGTGAAGTTGCGCGGATGCATGCCCGTGAGCGTATAGCCCACCTTTGTCAAATAGCCACCCTCGCCAACGCTGAATACCGAGATTCCATCCTCCTTTAGGCGGTTGCTGGCATAGAGGAAGCGACCATCATCAGAGAGGTGTATATCGGCACATCCGCCACCACCTACGCTGTCCGAGGCTATCTCCTGCTTTAGGCTAAGACCCTCCTCCCCGATGTCGAACACGCACACCGTCCCCTTCAACTCATTGAGGGCGTATGCCTGCGCTCCGTCTTTCGAAAAGGCCATATGGCGCGGGCCGCTGCCCATCGCAAGCGAGTAGCGTGAAAGCTCCTCAGCGGGTGATGCTATCTGAAATATCTCGCTACGACCCAGATCGGTCACATATAAAGATTTCCCGTTGGGTGCCTCGAAGAGACCGTGCACATGCGACGCAGAGCCCTCACGAGGCTCAAACTCTCGCTCCGTAGCCTCGCCTAATGCGCCATCCTCGCCAATGGGAAAGGCCGAGTAGGAGCCGCCCGTATAGTTGGCCGTGTAGGCATAGCCGTCGAACAGGCGCACGTAGCAGGGCGATGCGCCGTGGGTGGGCTGACGGTTGATCAGAGAGAAACTATCCGTCGTGGCATCGTAGCGATAGGCATTGAGGGCCGATGTAGCATCAGTGCCACCCTCGCTCACGGCGTAGAGGTAGTCTCCATCATCCGATAGAGCCAGAAACGACGGGTTATCGACCTCAACCACCAGCTCGGGCATAGAAAAACCCTCGTCGCTGAACGTAGTGCGGTAGATGCCTCGGCTGCCGGCATCGGTATAGGTGCCTATGAGTAGTGTTGAGCCCTTATCCTCGGTGGCGGCGCATCCCACCAACGCAAACATAAGCGCAAAGAGTAGATTCTTCATATTGCAATCTTTTTAAGGTGTTATACCTCCTCCTTGTAAGAGTTTTCGATATTCTGACGGCTCACGCTCAGGATCATGCCCAGCGCTATGCAGGTGAACAACAGCGACGAGCCACCGCGCGAGATCAGCGGCAGGGGCTGACCCGTCTCGGGCAGGATATTGATCGTAACCATGATATGCAGCAGCGCCTGACCCGTAATCAGCAGTGCCAGTCCGAGCGACATCATCGAGGGGAACTTACGCGGACACATACGGAAAATGTCGATGGCACGATAGAAGATCCAGACATACAGTGCTACCAGAATCATCGCGAAGACGATGCCGTACTCCTCCACAAAGAAGGCGAAGGCATAATCGCTCTCGGGGTGGGTCATCTCCACACGCACGGCACTCTGACCTGCGCCACGACCCAGTATGCCGCCATTGTTGATGGCTATCATCGAGCGCTCCGTGTCGCTCAGATCCTGCACGGGCACCTTGGTGCGATCCTCGGTCCATACGCTCACCCACGTGTCAATACGTCCTCCGGCAGTGTGACTGCGTCCCAGACCCATCAGCGCAACAAAAGCCACGCCCACCACAGCCCACAGCATCACACGCGATATCTCGACCCACGTCACACGACCGATGAAGAGCATAACTATCGAGAGGGCGAAGAGTATCACGGCTGACGAGGTGTGCGAGGGGAAGATCACCAGACACGATGCCACGATGGGGAAGAATATCGGCCAGCCACCCTCACGCCATATGCGGCGTTGCTTCTCGCTCTTGAACCAGGTCCAGAACTTCAGACTCGGCACGATGAGCAGGGTCTGTATCTTCGACTGGCGGTCGGCCAGCACACGTGCCAGATACATCACCAGCGCCACCTTCAGCATCTCGGAGGGCTGAAACTGGAAGCCTCCGATATTTATCCAGCGGGCTGCGCCATTGGTCGAGGTGCCGACAAAGTGAACGGCGAGCGACAGACCCAGTGCAATGATAAATGCGCCATAGGCTGCTCGACGAAACCAGTGGCTGTCGATGCGGTGCATGCCCACCATAAATACGGCACTACCCACCAGCAGCAGTAGCTGATTGCGCAGAAACTCCGACGTGGAGTTGCTCGACGAGGGCATATAGGCCATCTTGGCCGTAGATGAATAGACCACAAGCACCGATATGGCCATCAGCGCAATGATGATGATCCACAGTATCTTGTCGCCACCAAACAGACGACGCAGAGTGGCTATGAGTCCGCTGTCGCGAGCCTCAGCCATGGCCGCAGCCTCGTCGATGGTGACATCGTCGCCCACCATATCGGGGCGCACCGCCACATCCTCCTGCTCGGCAGGCTGATCGACGCCCTCACGGCGGATATATTTGCTGTAATCTACCTCTGACATTTTCACTAAGTGTTATAGGTGTTATAAGTGCAATAGTTATTACTCCTATTTCGCTTATTACACTTATCTCCTGTTATGCATTCTCCTCAACCCACTGCTTGAAGAGTTTGCCTCGCTGCTCGTAGTTCTTGAACAGGTCGAAACTTGCGCAGGCTGGCGAGAGCAATACCACATCGCCCTCCACAGCCTCGGCCTTGGCGGCACGCATAGCCTCGTCGAGCGACGAGGTGCTGATGATGCGGGGCACTACGCCCTCAAACTCTCGTTGCAACTTTTCGTTATCAAGGCCCATACATATGAGTGCCTTGACCTTCTCGCGGGCAAAGCCCTTCAGGGGCTCGTAGTCGTTGCCCTTGTCCGTGCCGCCGGCAATCCACACCGTGGGGCGTGTCATACTCTCCAGCGCATACCACACCGAATCGACATTGGTGGCCTTCGAGTCGTTGATCCACAGCACACCATCCCGCTCGCCAGCGGGCTCGAGACGGTGCTCCACAGGCGAAAACTCATATATCGAACGTGCAATCTGCTCGGGCTCCACGCCTGCTGCCAGCGTAGCCAGCGCCGCCGCCATAGCGTTGTAGGCGTTGTGCAGACCACGGATCTGCATCTTCTTTGTGTCGATTGTAACCTCCTTCTTTCCTACGCGAGCCGTAAACTCATCGCCTGCAAGGAAGCTATCGCCCGCACCGCTTGCCACAGCCGTCTTAGCGGCGAAGGGCAGCAGTCGCTGACGCATATCGGGACGCTTTTCGATCTCGGCCATGATGACCTCGTCGTCGGCCGAATAGACAAAGCATGAGCGCGAGTGCTGATTCTGCACGATGCGCATCTTCGAATCCACATAGTTCTGGAACGAGTAGTCGTAGCGGTCGAGGTGGTCGGGTGTGATGTTCATCAGCACACCCACGTCGGCACGGAAGTCGTACATGCCATCGAGCTGGAACGAGCTCAGCTCCAGCACATACCAGTCGTACTCCTCGGTTGCCACCTGATAGGCGAAACTCTCTCCGATGTTACCGCCAAGGGCGACGTTGAGGCCCGCATCGCACATAATCTTATAGATGAGCGACGTTGTGGTGGTCTTGCCATTCGAGCCTGTGATGCAGATGGTGCGTGCCTTACCCATATACTTTGCGGCAAACTCCATCTCCGAGATAATAGGCACTCCCTTCTCGCGCAGGCGCTTTACAACCTCCGCCTTCTCGGGTATGCCGGGCGACTTGATGACAAGGTCGGCCTCAAGGATGCGCTCCATCGTATGGCCACCCTGCTCCCACTCAATCTGCCACTCATCGAGCACCGTAGCGTAGCGCTCGGCCACACGGCCTGCGTCCGAGAGGAATACCCGATGACCCTTTTTCTTGGCCAGCACCGCCGAGCCGTAGCCGCTGATGCCGCCTCCTAAGACTACTATATTTTTCATATCTTTAGCGAATCTTTAACGTTACGAGCGAGAGAGCGCACAGCAGAATCGAGACGATGAAGAATCGCATCACGATCTTGGTCTCGAACAGCCCCTTCTTCTGATAGTGGTGATGCAGGGGCGACATGAGCAATATGCGGCGACCCTCGCCATATTTTTTCTTCGTATATTTGAACCATCCCACCTGCACCATCACCGAGAGTGCCTCGGCCAGGAATATACCGCACATGAGCGGCAGCAGCAGCTCCTTGCGGATGCAGAGTGCAAAGACAGCGATGATACCTCCGATCGAGAGCGAACCCGTATCGCCCATGAAGATCTGCGCAGGGAACGAATTCCACCACAGAAAGCCGAGCAGCGCACCACACATAGCCGCTGCGAAGACCACCAGCTCGGCCGATTCGGGGATATACATGATATTGAGGTAGTCGGCATAGATGATATGTCCCGACAGGTAGGCCAGCGCACCCAGCACCAGCATTATCGGCACCGATACGGTCGTAAGCAGTCCATCCAATCCGTCCGTCAGGTTCGCACCGTTCGAGACGGCCGTCACGACAAAGATCGCCACGGCGATATAGAGCAGCCACGTGAGCACCTTATTGCCACCCACCAGCCAGCCGTAATCGAACTCGTTGTCCTTGACAAAGGGGATCGTGGTCTTCGTGGTTCGCTGGGGTGTGGGGCTAAGCATAGGAGCACCCTGCTCGATCTGGGCATAGCCCGTCTCACTCACATATACGGCCGTAGGCGAGGATACCTTCTCACGGATAACCACCTCCTGCGAGAAGCACATCACCGTACCCACGATGACACCCAAACCCACCTGACCTACGATCTTGAACTTGCCCTTCAGACCATCCTTATTGTGGCGGAAGGTCTTGATGTAGTCGTCAAGAAAGCCCAGCAGACCGAGCCACAGAGTCGAGATGAGCATCAGTATGACGTAGATATTATCCAGTCGTCCCACCAGCAGCATCGGAACCAGAATAGCCAGCAGGATAATCACACCGCCCATCGTCGGCGTGCCCTTCTTCGATAGCTGACCCTCGAGGCCGAGGTCACGAATCTCCTCGCCAATCTGGTGGCGTTGCAGGGCGCGGATGATGGTGCGACCGAAGAAGATCGTGATCAGCAGTGCCAGGATGACGGCCACCGCCGAGCGGAACGATATATACTGGAACATACCCGCTCCGGGCATGTCATAATGCTCATTAAGAAACTTAAAAATAGGATATAACATATTTTTCTTCTTTTTTTGCTACTCGGAAATAGGTGTTATAAGTGTAATAAGTGTTATAGGTGTAATAAAAATTCCTTGCTTATTTATGGAGAGCGTCAAAGGCGGCACGCACCTGCTCGCGATCGTCGAAGTGAATCTTCTCGCGGCCAATAATCTGGTAATCCTCGTGACCCTTGCCCGCAACAAGGATGATATCACCCTCGGCGGCCATCATCACGGCGGTGCGGATAGCCTGCGAGCGATCGGTTATGCGAAGGGTCTGTCGTCCAGCCTCCACACCCTGCATAATCTGGTCGAGGATGTGCTCGGGGTCCTCGGTGCGGGGATTGTCCGAAGTGAAGATAGCCACATCGGCCTCGCGCGAGGCTATGCGTCCCATCTCCTCACGTTTCGAGGGGTCGCGGTCGCCACCGCAGCCACATACCACTATAAGACGTGCGCCACCACAGCGTATGTCGTTGATCGTGGCAATCACATTCTCCAGCGCATCGGGCGTATGGGCATAATCGACAATAGCGGTGATGCCACCATCGGAGCGGATAGGCTCAAAACGGCCACTCACCGAGTGCAGTGCACTCAGCGCCTGCAACACCTCGCCCTTGTCGGCACCCATCTCCACCGCTGCGCCATAGACGCAGAGCAGGTTGTAGGCGTTGAAGCGACCGAGGAACGATACCCACACCTCCTCGCTATCGATTCTGAGCAGCATGCCGTCGAACAACATCTCCAGCACCTTGGCGCGGTAGTCGGCCATCTGACGCAAAGAGTAGCGCACAACGTGGGCACGGCAGTTCTGCACCATCACCTCACCGTTGCGGTCGTCCACATTCACCAGCGCGAAGGCTTGCTTGTCGAGGCGGTCGAAGAGCAGTTTTTTAGCCTTGATATACTCGGCGTAGGTGCCGTGATAGTCCAGATGATCGTGCGTGAGGTTTGTGAAAAGCGCCCCACGGAACTTCAATCCTCGTACACGATCCTGCACCAGCGAGTGCGACGACACCTCCATAAAACAGTAGTCGCAACCGCAATCCACCATCTCGCGCAGCATGGCGTTAAGACGTATGGCGTCGGGTGTGGTGTGTGTCGAGGGGATCTCGCGAGTGTCGATACGATAGACCACCGTCGAGATCAATCCTGCACGGTAGCCCATACGGCGATAGAGGTCGTAGAGCAGCGTGGCGATGGTTGTCTTGCCGTTGGTGCCCGTAACACCCACCAGATGCAACTCGCGCGAAGGGTGGTCGTAGTAGGCTGCCGCCATATCGGCCATAGCCTTATTGGTATCAGCCACCACAATGTAGCTTACGCCATCGCTCTTTTTCTCGGGCTCCTGCTCGCACACTACGGCTACGGCACCCGCCTCAACGGCACGCGGTATGTAGTCGTGGCCGTCGCTCTGCGTGCCTCGCACGGCAAAGAAACAGTTGCCCTCGGTGACGGTGCGCGAGTCGTAGGTAAGACCCGTTATCGTGTGATCCTCAGTGGCCGAGAACGATATGACCTCGGTCGAGGAGAGTATTTCGCTTAAATGTTTCATTCTACTTTAATTCAATTGTTACCTTCTGTCCGGGCTTTATGGCCTGTCCCACCGCGATGCTCTGGCGGCGCACCGTGCCTCGGCCCGTGAATGTCACCTTCAGACCACGACTCTCGAGGATGTAGAGCGCATCCTTTAGTCCCATACCCACAACGTTGGGCATCGTGCCGTCGCGCTCGATTGACTTAACATCGACATTCAGAAGCGTATCCATGCGCGCTACGCCCCAGCCCTCACGGTCGGTGAACGAGATGCGTGGCGAGAACTTATCGGCCACGCGGCGCACCTGCGCAATGTTGCCACCCTTAACCTCGACAGGCACCTGCTGCGAGAGCGAGGGAGTAATAGGCTCGTGCCACTCCTCATCGCGGTAGAAGATATAATTCACCAGATCCCTGACAACGGGGCCCGACAGACCGGCACCATAGTAGTTGCGGCCACGCGAGCGGTTCGTAAGGATTGAGGTCAGAATCGTATATTTGGGGTTCTCGGCGGGGAAGTAAGCCACCACCGAACCCATATAGTAATTGGCCGTATAGGGTACACCACGACCATCGCCATCCTGCGCCACCTTGGCTGTACCCGTCTTTGACGCCACACGCAGTGCCACGGTATCGCGGAAGAATGACTTTGTAGTTCCCGTCAGTGCCGTCTCCTCAAGACACTCCCTGACGGCAGCGAGCGTAGCCTCGGAGCAGATCTGATTGACCATCACGCGGGTGGGATACTCCTTCACCACCTCGTCGCCATTCTTCACCTCTCGTACCAGACGCGGCGCCACCATACGGCCACCGTTGGCTACGGCGTTGTAGAGTGTGAGGATGCGGATGGGGGGCATCTCGATGGCATAGCCATAACCCATATTGGGCAGGGTGTGGGCATTCCAGTTCTTCACGTCGAGAATCAGCGGACGCTTCTCGCCCCAATCATCGAAGCCGACGCTGCGGTCGAGAGCCAGGTGGTGGAGAAAATCGAGATATCGCTTATTGTCATTCTTGTAGTTCTGGTAGATGGCATCGGCAAAATAGACATTCGACGACTGCGCCGTGGCGGTCTTCATGTCGATCATGCCGCCTATGTTGTGGTCATCCTGTACCATGGGTCCACGTGCTCCACCCACCTGCACACGGCGTCCCTCATAGGTCTGATACTCCTGCGTGATGGGCAGGCCACAATCCTCGACAAGGGCGAGCAACGACACCAGCTTGAAGGTAGAGCCGGGCTCGATGCGACGCGAGAGTGCGTAGTTCTCCTTCTCGTAATATACGCCGCTGCCCTCAGCCGTCTCGCCCAGATTGACCATAGCCAGAATGTCGCCCGTAGCCACCTCCATGACCATCGTCGTGCCCCAGATAGCCTTCTGGTCGATCATCTGACGGCGCAGTGCCGCATCGGCTGCATGCTGAATCTCGACATCGAGCGTGGTCACAACATCATATCCGTCCGATGCCACAAGGCTCGAATCGCTGTGTACCGTAGTGGAGAATCCCGGCGCGATGCGCTGACGCAGTGAGCGACCATTTGTTCCGCGCAGATCCTCGGCATGGATATACTCGATGCCATACTGTCCGCGCGCCTTCTCGCGGTCGGCCTCGCTCAGGTTGTTGGTGATGGCTCCCAGCGTACGGCGACCCAGCTCGCCATAGGGATATACTCTCTGGTCGAGAATCTCCTTCTTGAAGGTGACTCCCATATTGCCGTTCAGAATAGGGTACTTGCTCAGCGTCTGCCACTCGTTGAAGTCCACGGCACGCGGCAGGATCTGCACGGGGCGGTGGTCACGCACGGCGGTATCGACCTTGATGATGTGGTAGGCGTCGTCGCGCAGGTTATCCACGATCCATGTGAGCAGGTCGCTACTGCGCTTGACGATCGAGTCGTGCGAATATACCCACTTGAGGTGCTCATCACGCTCGGCCATCATACGCTTGCGGTAGTCGGCAGCGGAGCGGTCGCGGAAGAAGGCTGAGAGTAGCTTCGAGAGCGAATCGACATTCTCACGGAATACATCCTCATCGTCGAAGCCTTCGCTACCCATATCGAAGTCGATGCGGTAGCGCAGAATAGATGTCGCCAGCGGCTCGCCATCGCGCGCGAGGATGGAGCCACGGCGTGAGATGATGGTATCGCTGAAGAAGATACGGCTCTCGAGGCGCTCGGCATTGTATGCGGTCTCGGTGTTGGGCAGCATAACCCACACCAGACGCGCGATGACGAGCAGTGCCACCACGATGAATACGCCATAGACGATCTGCGCACGCAGGTACAACTCGGCTCTGACGTCAGTATCTTGCTTCTTCTTTGCCATTCTTATGCTCCAAACTATCTCAAAAACGGTCTTCGGGCGTATGCCCAAACCCTAAAATAAAAACCAAAAAATTACTCCTCGACCACGGCTCTCTTCTTGCGGGGATCCTTCAGGTCGATGCCACGCGCTGCCAGCGAGTCGCGTATGGCCTGATGGGTGGTGCGGCGGTGCAGTTGCTCCTGCAGACGGATCGAACGCTCACGCAGCAGCTGCACATCGTTCTCCATGCGCGAGTAGCTCATGTCGGCATAGAGCGCGGCGAACATCACCACGATGCTGATGAAGCACATCACGGCAATGGCGGCGAAGTAGCGGTAGTTGTCGGCCAGGCCACGGCTGGTAAGGATCGAGCCCGAGAAGATCTGCCACTTAAGACCCGAACGCTTACGGCGCTCCTTGCGCTCCTCCTCTTCGGCCTCGGCACGCTCCTCCTCCTCCAGACGACGATCCTCGGCGATCTCCTCGTCGGCTTCACCGCTCTGCACACGCACAACCATGCGGCGGATGCGGCGATCCAGCTCCTCGCTGTCGCGTTGCGCCTGCAGCTCCTCCTCGGTCAGGGGGTTAAACTCGTCGTTTGTCGCTTTCATCTTCTTATCTCTTTATTGCCACACGCATCTTTGCCGAGCGCGAGCGGGGATTGCGCTCCACCTCCTCGGCTGTGGGCACTATAGCTTTGCGCGAGACAACATCGAAGGGTGTCTGCTGACGACCGAAGAAATCCTGCTCGATCTTACCCTCGAAATTGCCGCTACGCATAAAATTCTTTACCAGTCTGTCCTCTAACGAGTGGTACGATATAACCACCAGACGACCACCCGGGCGCAGCACCTTGAGCGACTGCTCGAGGGCCATCTTCAGCGCCTCCATCTCGCCATTGACCTCGATGCGCAGAGCCTGGAAGAGCTTTGTCAGGAACTTCGACTCGTCACGCTTGGGTGTGCAGGGGCGAACGGCCTCGACCAGCTGCGCTGTGGTGGTGATAGGCTCCTTCTCGCGCGCACGCTCGATGCACGAGGCTATCTTCCACGTGGTATCCAGCTCACCATACTCCTTCAGTACGCGTGCCAGCGAGTCGGCATCGTAGGTATTCACCACGTCGGCAGCCGTGCGGCCTCCACGCTGGTTCATACGCATATCGAGCGGGCCCTCGCCACGGAACGAGAAGCCACGACCCACCTCATCGAAGTGGTGCGACGAGACACCCAGATCGGCAAGGATGCCATCGACCTTGTCGACGCCACGCAGGCGCAGTGCCGAGCGCAGGAAACGGAAGTTGCTCTCGACATAGTTGAAACGCTCATCGTCGGGAGCGTTGAGCAGCGTGTCGCGATCCTGATCGAACGAGTAGAGACGACCCTCGGCGCCGAGCTTCGAGAGTATGTGGCGCGAGTGACCTCCACCGCCGAAGGTAAGGTCGCAGTAGGTGCCCGAGGGCTGAATATCCAACTCATTTACAGCGCTCTCAAGCAGCACGGGAATGTGGTATGTTGTGTTGTCAGTGGACATTTTCTTAACGCAAAAGTATATTTGGGTGTAAAGTTACTGCTTTTTAGCTGAAATATTGTAAATATTTCCGCAGATTTTATTAACAATTGGAAGGGTGTGTTTTTGATTCGGCTAAAGAGCAATAATAAACAATATCGGCAACGCATAGTGTGTGCGCTGCCGATATACTCAAACGGGATGAAAATTATGTTCCGCGACATACGGTTCACTATCGCTGCGTGGCATGGATGACCTGACGATCCTTGCGACTGATGCCCCACATATCACCGTTGCGATCGATGGCAATGGCCTGGCCAGGAATGGGGACGTTGATGGTGCCCACCCACTCGAGATGCACACCATATCGGGGCAGACGCATCAGGTAGCAACGCTCATGGTCGTGGCCCATGCAATAGAATGTATCACCCACCAGCACACCGCTTGAAAGACTGTGCGGATGCAGTTTTTCGAGGATATCCTTAGGCAGAACCCATGCCTGCATGCGGCGCCACTTGCGGTCGAACTTCACCAGCTGCGACCACTCCACACCCTTGCCAGGCTCCTGACCGTTGCCGGCATAGTGGGCAAAGAAGGCATACCAGCACCCCTTGCCGGGTGTGATCCAGACGCAAGAGCCTACATCGATACCCAGACTGATACTCTCAATGGGTTGCATGGTGCGCTTGTCGAAGATCTCGATCGAACTGGCCATCGGCACCTCGGGGTAGTTTGAGTGGGTGCAGTAGAGCTTACGACCCTTGACAAAACCGCTGTTGATGTGGCGGATCTTCTCCTTGTCGGGCTCATGCCATGTGGTGACAGAGTCGCCCCTGAGGGTGAACTTGGTAATATGGTTGTTCTCAATGGCATAGAAGTGGTTGCGATCCACCGCCACACCCTGCATGGCATAGTAGGCATCGAAGCGCTCCACTACGTGGTAGTCGCGCCGGGGATCAATAGTCTGCGCCTGCATGTTAGAGCACACCACGGCACCAAAGGCACAGAGCAGAAGTGATAGTTTTCGGAGTTTCATGATAAAGATATTTGTTGTCACAAATTTACCTATTTTTTGTGACAAAACAAGGTTTTCGTACAATTGAGGGAGTCTTCTGGTCGTAGAAATGAATTGGAATGAGGGAGGGAGAGATGTTGAATTGGCCACGCTATGCTTGCTGACCGCGCCGCACCGCGTGCCCTTTCCCTTGCGGGGAGGCTTCAAAAGAAAAGAAGGGATTCGAACGGCGCAGCCGAAGCGGAGCACCTTTGAAAAATAGACATATTTTGCTCCGCAACCCCCGTTGTTAAGTGAGCAATGCCGCCTTTGGCAGAGAAAGGAATTGGCCACGCTATGCTCGTTGACCGCGTCGCACCGCGTGCCCTTTCCCTTGTGGGGAGGCAACAAAAGAAAAGAGGGATTCGAACGGCGCAGCCGAAGCGGAGCTCCTTTGAAAATTAAATATTTTTGCTCCGCAACCCCCTTATTTAAGTGAGCAATGGCTCTCTCTAAACAGTAGGCAGAAAACAGAGGTGCGGGCTTTGACCGCTTTTTGTGAAAGTGTGCAGGAGTGAAATTTATTTCAACTTCCAGCATCACTTACACAAAAAAAGCGACAGCACTGCTGTCGCCCGATGTTTTCCTGAAACAAAAAAGCACCACGTTTAGTGATGCTTTTTTCC
>JAFOXS010000034.1 GCA_017391665.1 Alistipes sp.
AGGGCCGATACAGCTACCTGCGTGGCCTGGACCGATCGGAGGGTGAGGGTCAGGTGGGTTACTTTGCAGGCTGCATGACTCTGCTTACGCCCAACACCATGACCTCGATGCAGCGCATCTTCGAGGCGGCACACGAAAAGGTGTGGTGGGCCGACAAGGATGGCGGCGTATGCTGCGGACGCCCCCTGCGCCTGACGGGTGAGACCGACTCGGCACAGAAGATGGTCGATTACAACAAGGTTCTCTTCGCCAAGCACAATATCACTACACTCGTGACCTCGTGTCCTATCTGTCTGCGCGTACTGCGCGAGGAGTACAACCTCGAGGGCATAGAGGTATTGCACCACTCGGAGTATATCCTGCGTCTGATGCGTCAGGGACGCCTGCGTGTGCGCTACTCATCGGAGCAGAGCTTTACATATCACGACCCCTGCGAACTGGGTCGAGGCAGTGGCATATACGAGGAGCCCCGTGCCGTTATCGAGGCTATCGGCCAGCTACTTGAGACCGAACACAACCGCAAGAATGCATTCTGCTGCGGCTCATCGGTAGCCAACATCGCCATAAACGATGGCCAGCAGCTAACCATAGCGCAGCACGTAGCCGCCGAGCTGGACTCTACGGGCGCCGAGACTGTGGTTACGGCGTGTCCGCAGTGCAAAAAGGCGATTGTGCGCGGTTCGAAGCTCAAGGTGATGGATCTCTCGGAAATAGTGGCACAAAATTTGCGATGATTATCAGGCGGTTAGCCGCTATCGCCAGAAAAAAAGCACACGAATATTTGCACAGGTAGTTTTTTTTGCATACCTTTGCACCACGCAAAACGAAATATAGGGCATCAGCCCATATAACGATACATCGCGGGGTAGAGCAGTTGGCAGCTCGTCGGGCTCATAACCCGGAGGTCGGAGGTTCGAGTCCTCCCCCCGCTACTCAAAAGGAGAAACTTACAAGGTTTCTCCTTTTTTCGTATCGGGGGTTATCCCCGACCATATTTACATTCCTCCCCAACCCCTCCTTTGGCAAAGGAGGGGCTTATGTGGGAGAGAATACTATATGTTTGCAGACTATGCCTTGCAAGAAGGAGGAAAAGCAAATTGCTACGCAATTTGATTAGTCCTCACGCCAATATCAAACAATAAAAAAAACGACGCCCGTAAGCGTCGTTTTCATTTATCCTATTACTCTGCTATCTCTCCTTTAAGGCGCAATGTATGTCCCAGATCCTCAATCTCGAAGATATGGGCACGCTCCTGACCTGCAGGCGAATTGGGGGCGTGCAGGACAAGACACAAACGGCCATCGAACGTGCGGAAAATCATGCCGTGACCACCATGCTTATCAAACAGAGGCTCGACCTGCTGACGCCATGGGCCGATAACCTTGCCGGTGGTTGACTCAGCAATGCCGATAGCGTAGTCACCATTCTTGAAACTCGACCAAATCATCAGCAGCTTACCAGTCTTGGTACGATAAAGGAAACATCCGTCCGTTACATATGTGCGTGAGCCATTGGCACGCTCCGAGCCCGTTGACCACTCTGCCGCCGAAGCATTAAAGAGGCGCATAGGCTGACCCACCGTAGCCGAGAGATCCTTCTTCAGCTGAACCAGCTCCATAGTGCCATCCATCATCTCCACCCACTCGTGGCAATAGATCATATAGGGCACACCATCCTCAACCCACAGTGTTCCATCCAGGCACATCTGTCCGAGCGGAGTGTGCGGATGCTTATTCTCAAAAGGCAGGAACGGTCCTTCGGGCTTCTTCGACCAGAAGATCTGTGTTGCACGGTGCGAGTAGGCAGGATGGCCCTTCTCGGTACCTTTCCACAGGATGTCGCTATTGAGCGTACCGAACATATAATACCTTCCCTTGTACTGATGTACCTCGGGAGCCCACACCGTACCCGTAATCCAGTTGTCGCGTGGCACATCAAAGACACGCACGGGGCCCTCCCATGTTTTAAGGTCGCGGCTCTTATATGCAACCATTCCGCCATAGGTCTGACCATTCTCCGATGTGGATGACGAGGCGTACATATAGTAAACACCCTCCTTCTCGACGGGCATAATGAAGGGATCGCGGATATAAATATCCTTCAGTGCGAGGCTCTGTGCCTCAGCTCCGCAGATCGAGGCAAAGGCAAGGGCCAATAATAAAATTGTTTTTCTCATAATAGGTTATTGTTTGGGATTAAAATACTCTATAATCTTGCGGGCACGTGCCGTGCCAACAACCTCCGTAAGCTCCTCCTCCGTCGCCTCACGCACCTTTGCCACCGTGCGGAAACGACGCAACAGTGCATTCAGACTCTTGGAGCCAATGCCCGGGATCTGCTCCAACTCGCTGTTGATAAATGCCTGACTTCGTTTCTGACGATGGAACGTAATACCGAACCTATGCGCCTCATCACGAATATGGCACACCACCTTCAACGGCTCGCCCGTGCGGCTCAGATAGTAAGGTTCGGGGTCGTTGGGATAGAAGACCTCCTCGATGCGTTTAGCAAGGCCAACGATAGGCACCCGCTTCTCAATGCCCAATGCACACAGCACCTCATAGGCGCTCGAGAGCTGCCCTTTACCACCATCCACGATAATCAGATCGGGCAACTCGGCACCCTCCTCCAGAAGACGAGAGTAGCGGCGATAGACAATCTCTCGCATCGACGCAAAGTCATCGGGACCAACAACCGTTTTGACGTTGAAGTGGCGATACTCCTTGCGCGAGGGCTTGCCATCACGAAAGACCACGCACGAAGCTACGGGATTAGTTCCCTGCAAGTTAGAGTTATCGAAGCACTCTATATGGCGTGGCTGATGATCCAGATGCAGTTCGCGCTGCATGGCATTCATCAGGCGCTCGGTATGACGTTCGGGATTCTTGATTTCGAGGTTCTTCATCTGCTCGGCACGATAGATACGCGCGCTCTTGAGCGAGAACTCCAGCAACTCAGCCTTCTCACCACGCTTGGGCACGGTGAAGACAACCTTGTCAAACAGAATTGCTGCCGAGGGCAGGAAGGGTACGATAACCTCACGCGAGAGGTCGTGAGCGACATTTTCGACAATATACTGAATCGCCATCGAGAGCATATCCTCACGCGTAGAGTCCACACCCGTCGTTAGGCGCACCGTATGCAGAGCCACAATGGAACCGTGGCGCAGACGGATGAAATTACAATATGCCACGTCGTCATCCTCGAGCAGCGAGAAGATGTCGCAATCGACAATCCTGGCACTCACCACCACCGAGCGACTCTGATAGTTCTCCAGCGCATCCAGACGCTGCTTGAAGCGTTGTGCTGCCTCGAAACGCAGGTCAGCCGCCGCCGAGAGCATATTCTCCTCAAGATAACGACGCACAGGACGCAAATCGCCCTTCAGCACATCCTTCACCATATCGGTCAGCAGGCCATACTCCTCCTCGCTTTGCTCACCAATGCAGGGGCCTTTGCAGTTGCCCAGATGGTACTGCAGGCAGACGCCATATTTACCTTTTGCTATGGACTGTGGCGCGAGATTTAACTTGCAGGTTCTCAACGGGACAACCTCACGGATAAACTCCAGCACGGAACGCTGCATCGAGATAGAGCCATAAGGGCCGAAATATTGCGAGCCGTCGTGGCGCAGTTGTCGGGTCGATTCCACACGCGGAAAATTCTCACGACGCGGGACAATCCAGGGATAGGTCTTATCGTCCTTGAGCAGAATATTATAGCGTGGCTTGTGTGTTTTGATCAGCGAGTTTTCCAAAAGCAGAGCATCCTGCTCGCTACCAACGACAATATGGCGGATAGCGCAAATCTGCTTGACCAGCACACGCACCTTAGCGGTATGATCCTTATTTTTAACGAAGTACGAAGAAACACGCTTGCGCAGCGACTTTGCCTTGCCGACATAGATTATCTCGCCCTCACGGTCCAGAAACTGATACACACCGGGCTCCAAGGGCAAGGCGGCCACCTGCTCACGCAATATATCTTCACGACTGCTCATAATGCAAATGTACGAAAATTCTTATTCCCCCGCAACAACAATATCCACCTTGCGATCATACTCCCCGCAGGGCAATGCATCGCACAGCTGACAGGCGTAACATACGCCTATGGTATAGGCTCGAAAACCCTCGCGCGCGAGATAGCGGTCGTAATAGCCCTTACCACGTCCCAGACGCACACCCTCGCGAGTAAATGCCACACCTGGTACGACCATCAGATCAATCTCCTCTGCCCGACACGGCTCTCCGCCCTGCGGCTCAATGATTCCATATGCACCCGAAGCCATTGCCTGAGGAGCATAATCGAAAAACTCCATCTCGGGCGTTCCATCCTCTCTATCGCCCACACGGGGCAATACCACACGATAATCCTGCGCCAGCAAATCGGCCAAAGGCGCTATCTGCACCTCATCGTTTAAAGGCGAAAAGAGTGCCACAACATGGGGCTGACGATCAGCAATTGCAGAGCGCAGACGAGCCATGACGGCACATGATTGCGTGGCCTTCTCCTCGGCCGAAAGCGACAAAACCTGAGCTTTTACTCTTTGACGTATCTTTTTCTTTTCCATTTTAGACGCATTTATTGACCTTTACACACAAAATACCCCTCGCGAATGTTTGTTATTGTGTGAACAATTATTATCTTTGCACTGAATTATGCAAAAACAATTTCACAAACAAAAATAAACAAAATCTTTAAATTATGAGCTGTTTTTTATGCAATTCATCTCTTGGTAAAAAGTTGGTGATGAGTGTAACGGGCTGCTGCCTGGTACTCTTCCTTCTTTTCCACATGTCTATGAACCTCGTAGCACTTGTTAGCGCAGAGGGTTACAACATGGTATGCGCATTCCTTGGCGCCAACTGGTACGCTGTTGCTGCAACAGTTGCGTTGGGTGCTATGGTTGTGCTTCACTTTGTGTATGCTTTGATTCTTACCGTAAACAACTACAAGGCTCGCGGTACTCAGCGTTATGCTGTAACCGTTAACGAGCCCGGCGTTGAGTGGGCATCAAAGAATATGCTTTTGTTGGGCTTCATCGTTGTTGTAGGTTTGCTCCTGCACCTCTGCCACTTCTGGTCAAAGATGATGTTCGTAGAGCTTATGGGTCACCACCAGAACGCTTTGGGTCTTTCACCCACCGATGGTGCTGCTCTTATCGAGTTCACATTCTCTAAGTGGTACAACGTTGTTCTCTACATCGTTTGGTTGGCTGCTCTCTGGTTGCACCTCAACCACGGTGTATGGTCTATGTTCCAGACTGTAGGTTGGGCTAACGACACTTGGTATCCCCGCCTCAAGTGCGCTTCTAAGGTTGTTTCTACTTTGGTAGTTCTGGGCTTTATGGCAGTAGTTGTAGCATTCTACATTTGCAGCCTGTAATCAATTCACTGAACAATTAAAATTCTACAAATATGGCTTTAAAGTTAGATTCTAAAATTCCTGCTGGTGCGTTGGCCGACAAGTGGAGCAACCACAAAGCAGCAATCAAGGTTGTAAGCCCCGCCAACAAGCGCAAGTTGGACATCATCGTCGTTGGTACGGGTCTGGGTGGTGCATCTGCAGCTGCTTCACTCGGTGAGTTGGGTTACAACGTAAAGATATTCTGCATTCAGGACTCACCCCGTCGTGCTCACTCTATCGCAGCACAGGGTGGTATCAATGCAGCAAAGAACTACCAGAACGATAACGACTCAGTATATCGCCTTTTCTATGACACCATCAAGGGTGGTG
>JAFOXS010000040.1 GCA_017391665.1 Alistipes sp.
GTCGGCAAAGGTTACGCTGAATTGCTCAACGGGTAGCGGCTGCACGGTGTATGGCACGTTGTACTGGCTTGATATGTAGCGCAGTATGCCTTTGTATATGGCGCGGCTTGCGATAAACTTAAAGCGGGGGTCGTTGCCGTAGCGCATGTCGGCGAAATTCTGGTGCGACATCGACTCCAGCAGCATCGTGGGTGCACTCGGCACACGAGCCTCATAGTATGAACGGTTCCACATACCTCGGCGGCTCCAGCAGGGCTCGGCCTTGGCACGTATGTCGCTAACGAGTTGAGTCATCACAATATCGGTCAGATCGCGCGACAGATAGCGGTCGGCACCACCCTCAAAACGCCCCTTGTTATCCTTCGTGTAGTAGATTCCCAGCGTGCCTATGATGTCGTCATTCAGACGTACACCAGCATCCGAGTGGAAGGCCAGCACCATGTCGATGGGGATAGACTTGCCATCCTCCTTGGGCAGGCGCTCCGAACCACCCATCAGTGAATTGACCCAGTGGGCACGCGACATGTAGTCGTCCTTATAGTCGTCCATGTTCTCCTTTGGAGTATAAACATCCTCCTCGAAACCAGACCATTGCAGCCAGTAACGTGAACCTTCGCAGAAGCGTGGATACTCGCTCGTGGTGGCCTCATAATGCACATCATCCTGCTGGAATCGAGCGCTGGGTATGCGGGCAATGTTGCCGTAGCCTCCGCCGATCTTTACGGCATCAGCCGAGATGATTCTGTCATCATCCTCACTCTTGTTCGTAAGTGATACGAGGCAGTTGCTATCGCCCTTGCGGAAGGTGAAGTGACCCAGATATACCCACATGCCGCCACCCATCTGCTGATTTACGGCAAAGCGACTTTCGCCGCCGGCATGGTGGATGGTGTAGGTGGCATCTTCTGCGCTCTTGTCGCCACTGCTTTTGTATGATACATATACGGCATACTCGCCATCCTCGGGGATGGACGCATGCCACTCAAAGCGGCTCTCATCACCTGAAGTGATGGTTTCGGTAGATCGTGCACTACCCTCACGGAAAGGGTTTTGTCCAGTAAGGTATCTCTCTCGCTTGTGTGCAAATCCTGTGCCGGCATCCTTCCATGCTTTGTCGCCATTATGCTCTATGGTGCGCGTGGGGTCAATGCCCTCGTCATTGTCGATGATTATCTCATTGGTCTGGGTGTCGCGCTCGCGAGGAAGCAGCACGTTGGCACCCGCATTCTCAAGCATCGGCACCAGGTAAGGCAACACGAAACTCTGCGTAAAGAGATCCTCGACAGTCTCCCAGAGGCGTGAACGCTGCCAGCGCCATAGGTTTTCATCCTGCTCGAAGTAGCGACCATGGCTCTGCCACATGGCAATGTGTCGTCCCGACAGACCCTCCTCGGGGTGGCTGACTGTGGATAGCGGACGCACAAGTGGCTGCGATGAGCGATTGGTGAAGCGCACAGCATTACGGTTTTTCGAACGGTAATATGTGGGTATCAGCTCCTCGATGCGGTGATTGTCGGTTATAATCGAGATGTTGTAATTAGAGTATTTGTCGGGCAGCAGCATGCGCACCGAATCGTAGATAGCCTGCACGTTATCCTCACGGAAAGGATAGTACGACAAGCCAATTGATGCGTATATCTCGACCTTGTCGCCAGCAGCACGTGTGCGATCGACCTTGACCGAACCGCCCAGCACTTCGCGGCTGACGATGCGTGTAAGCATATCGGCTATATCCAGACGAGAGTCTGTGGGCAGTGTTTGTGCCTGAGCGAAGCCCGAGAGCAGAATGGTTGCAAATAGAAGTATATTGCGGTGTAGTTTATTCATCCTTATTCTTGTTTTGTGTTGATGCGAAATAGAATCCAAAGATAGTAAATAAAGCGTTATATCCCAAGAGTTCGAATCCGATGTGATAGCCGAATTTCTCAGCGGCAACCCACTGCAGGATGTAACTCATTATGGGTGACAGCAGAGCAATGGCGGGAACCGCCTTCTGGCGAATGTTTCGGCGTGAGATCATACCGAAGACAAACATTCCGAGTATGGGACCATAGGTGTAGCCTGCAACCTTAAATACAAGGTTTATTATGCTGTCGCTGGCCAGATGTTTGAAGACGAGAATGACTACAAACAGAATGGCGGCCATTACTATATGGGTGCGGTGGCGCAGTCGGGTGAGTGCGGCTTCATCATAACGTTTGCGGCCATCCATGATATCTAATGTGAAGGCCGTTGTGAGAGCTGTGAGGGATGCTCCTGCTGCTGAATAAGTACTTGAGATAAGTCCTATAACAAACATTACACCAGCTACTACGGGTAATCCATCCTGTGTGGCTACCAACGGGAATGCATCGTCACCACGTGCAGGTGCGGGTAGTGACGCGAAGTCGATATAACGGTAGATGAGTGCACCCAGCGAGAGGAATAACAATATGACAACAGCCTGGCAGATGGCCGTGAGAATGATGTTTGTCTGTGAGTCTCGTATCGTGCGGCAACTCATGTTGCGCTGCATCATATCCTGATCCAGACCGGTCATGGCTACAAGGCATAATGCTCCGCCTGCGACCATCTTCCAGAAGTAGCGGGATGAAGAGTGGTCGTCGAAGAACCACATCTGCGAATAGGGCGACGAAATAACGCTATCCACGGCAGCACCCAAAGAGAGATCCATACGATGGCAGATGGCCCAAATGCATACGATGATACTTGCTACGAGGCATAGTGATTGCAGGATGTCGGTGGCAATGAGCGAACGCACACCACCAGTGCGGGTGTAGAGCCATACGACAAGCAGTGTGAAGAGTACGTTTATGGTAAAGCTAATGTTGAAATGATCAAATACAAGTATCTGCATCACAGAGCATACAACGTATATTTTCAGTGCGGCTCCAATGACCTTCGCCACCATGAAACACCATGCTCCCGTACGGTGGGTGGTAAGGCCAAATCGCATATCCAGCCACTCGTATAATGATACTACTCCGCGACGATAAAAGATGGGGACAAGTATGAAGGCTACGATGAGTTGGCCGATGGTGAAACCGATGACCATCTGCATGTACGAAAATGAGTCGGCGGCAACTGATCCCGGCACCGAGATGAAGGTTACACCCGACATTGCCGCGCCTATCATAGCAAGGGTTGCTGCATACCACGATGTGCGTCTTCCTCCGATGAAGAAAGTCGCGTTGTCGGCCCCCTCGGCCCTGCGGCGAGCCAGCAGGAAAAGGAGCGCAAGATATGCTGCAAGCGTAAGGAGAATGGTCTCAGGTGACATATTTTACGGCATTTGGTTCGTTACTTACCACAATGTGGTATTTTTCGCCGCACAAAGATACGAATTAGCCACAAAAAAAATTGCTTTTCAAAATAAATTTAATATCTTTGCGTGGAGATAAAAGGTGTTATTTCAAAAAGATTAAAAATTAGATAATATTAATTTATACTATGGCAAGATCATTAAAGATTAGAGATTTGACATTGCGCGACGGTCAGCAGTCTTCATTTGCTACCCGTATGACGCAGGAGCAGATTAACCGTTGCCTGCCCTACTACAAGGATGCAGGATTTTTCGCCATGGAGGTTTGGGGCGGTGCAGTGCCCGACTCTGTAATGCGATATCTGGGTGAGAACCCCTGGACTCGTTTGGAGAGTATTCATAAGGAGATTGGTGACATTTCAAAGCTTACAGCACTCTCTCGCGGTCGTAACCTCTTCGGCTACGCTCCCTATACAGATGAGATTATCGACGGCTTCAGCCGCAACGCTATCCAGAGCGGTTTGGGTATCATGCGTATCTTCGATGCGTTGAACGATGTGGATAACGTGAAGTCTACAATTAAGTACGTTAAGCGTTATGGCGGTATTGCCGACTGCGCTGTGTGCTACACCGTAGATCCCAAGTATCCCCAGCCCTCGTTCCTTCAGAAGCTCTTTGGCAAGAAGGCTCCCCAGCCCGTATTTACCGACGAGTACTTCCTCGAGAAGGCTACACAGATGGCTGCCCTGGGTGCTGATATGATTACTATCAAGGATATGTCGGGACTTATTCCTCCCCAGCGTATCAGCCGCCTGGTGAAGCTCTTCAAGCAGCACGTTAAGGTGCCCATCGATTTCCATACCCACTCTACTCCCGGTTACGGTTTGGCTTCAGTATTTGCAGCTATCGCAGCTGGTGTTGACGTAGTGGATACAAACTGCTGGTGGTTTGCCGGTGGTACAGGTGCACCTGCATTGGAGCTTGTATATGTATTCTGCCAGAAGATGGGTATCGACATCGGCGTAAATATGGACGCTGTGGCTAAGATCAACGAGCAGTTGAAGGGTATCCGCAAGGAGTTGGAGTTGTCGGTATTCGGTGCTGAGAAACCCAAGCCCAACCGCTTCGCATTCTCTGATACTGCAGATCAGCTCTTCAATGAGGCTGTTGCTGCAGCTAAGGCTGAGAACTTCGACAAGCTGCTGGAGATTAGCCAGAAGATCGAGGCTTACTATGGCTTCCCCGCTCCCAATGAGCTCGTTCAGAAGGCTGAGATCCCCGGTGGTATGTACTCTAACATGGTGGCTCAGCTCAAGCAGCTCAAGTCAGAGGACATCCTGCCCCGCGCTATGGAGCTCATTCCTTCAGTGCGTTTGTCAGCAGGTTTGCCTCCCCTTGTAACTCCTACATCACAGATCGTAGGTGCACAGGCTGTAAACTGCGCTATGGACGAGAAGGCTGGTCGTGAGATGTACACCAACAAGAGCTCACAGTTCATCGGTTTGGTGAAGGGTGACTACGGTAAGACTCCCGTGAAGATCGACCCCGAGTTCCGTATGAAGATTTGTGGTTTCAGCGACGAGCGTCCTTATGATACCTCTAAATATACTATGCAGCCCAACCCCGAGTTGCCCGAGGCAGGAGGTGTTAAGCTTGCAGAGAACGAGAAGGAGGTACTCTTGCTCGAGTTGTTCCCTCTGGTAGCTAAGAACTACCTGACCAACACAAAGAAGAAGGCTTACGAGACTGAGCAGGCTGAGAAGGCTGCTAAGGAGGCTGCAAAGGCTGCTGCCGAGGCAAAGCGTGCCGCTGAGGCTAAGGCTGCTCTGGATGCACAGCGCATTAAGCCCATTACAGGCAAGACCGTAGAGGCTCCCCTGCCCGGTCGTATTCTGGAGGTATGTGTAAAGGTTGGCGATCAGGTTAAGCGTGGCCAGACTATCGTAATCCTCGATGCTATGAAGATGGAGAATAATATCACTACCGACTACGCTGGTACCGTAAAGCAGGTCGTAGTAGAGGTTGGTGAGGCTGTTCCCGCTAACGCTATCCTGGCTGAGGTGGAATAGTACTCCTTAATTATAATTAATTTGAAGCCTGTCCGAGAAAAATGTTGGACAGGCTTCATTTTTTTTGTTCGCATGTTTACAAATTGATGATTCAGAGTGATATATTGTCGCATATTTTGGTCATTTATGGATTTTTTTTATTACCTTTACGACTGATTTTGTTATCGCTGATATCGTTGCAAGGCCTAATCAAAATCGCCCTATTTTAACCAATAAAAGAGTCGCGCAAAAGAACGTTTATTTCAATGAAAGAACAATTAGAAGCTCTGAATGCCATATCCATCAACTTTGGCGAGGGCGGTATGATGATCGTCAACATCATTCTTGCGTTTGTGATGTTCGGCGTTGCGCTTGGTATCAAGCCGCAAACATTTAAGGACGTATTTACAAATCCCAAAGCGGTTATTACCGGTGTACTGTTGCAATGGGTGGGCTTGCCGGCGGTGACCTTCGCCATTGCGCTGATTCTCAGCCCGCTGATTACGCCGATGATTGCCCTCGGTATGATTCTGGTGGCATCGTGCCCGGGAGGTAACATCTCCAATTTCATGAGCTCGCTCTCGCGTGGCAATGTGGAGTTGTCGGTGTCGATGACCGCCATTACTACTGCCTTAGCACCCGTGGCTACCCCATTCAACTTCTTCCTGTGGGGTTCGCTTTACAGCCACATAATCAGCATCAAGGGTGATATTCCGATGCTTGTAATCCCCTTCTTCCCGATGTTGTGGCAGATTCTGCTTCTGCTGGGTGTGCCTATCGTCTTGGGTCTGTTGTTCTCTCGCCGTTTCCCCAATGCTACGAAGAAGATCACAAAGCCTGCGCAGGTGATCTCTATCCTGCTCTTCATGGGTATGGTTGTGGTGTCGTTCGCTCAGAACTTCCAGCTCTTCCTGGATAATATCTTCTACGTGTTCTTCATCGTAATGCTCCATAATGCATGTGCACTTGCTACGGGTTACTTCGGTAGCCGATTGGCAAAGTTACCCGAGCCGGATCGCCGTTCACTCACCGTTGAGACAGGTATCCAGAACTCTGGCTTGGGTCTGGTACTGCTCTTCAATGCCGCTATTTTCCCGCCCGAAATGTGGCATGGACAGTATGGTGGTATGCTCTTCATTACCGCTTGGTGGGGAATTTGGCATATCATCTCGGGACTCACGGTGTCGTATTATTTCCGCCGTAAACCCATTACGGAATAGTGTATGGCTAAGGTTAAAAAGATACAGGATTTCAATCTTGCATATGCGATTCTTCGCTACTATGTAGATATTACGCTCAAACTTTCGTATCGCAATATCCGATATGTAGGTCGTGAGAATATTCCTCAGGATGGAGCCGTAATATATGCTCCCAACCACACCAATGCGCTGATGGATGCGCTGGTTATTCTGGCGATGGATCGTCGTGCCAAGGTATTTGTTGCTCGTGCCGACATCTTCAAGATTCCTATCCTCGCAAAGATTTTCGCCTTCCTGAAGATTATGCCCATTATGCGTATGCGTGATGGTCTGGATGAGGTAAGACGCAATAATGAGACTATAGAAAAGGCTGTTGACGTGCTGCGTGACAAGGTGCCGTTCTGCATCTTCCCCGAGGGTCAGCATCAGGCCAAATATTCGTCACTACCCCTCTCGAAGGGTATCTTCCGCATTGCTTTCCAAGCGCAGGAGATGATGCCCGACGTACCTCTGTATATCGTTCCCGTGGGCATACGCTATGGCAACTTCTTCCGTTTCCGTTCTACGGTGAGCGTTCATGTGGTGGAGCCTATCAATGTGGGTGAGTTTATCGCTGCACACAAGGAGCAGACTACGCAGGAGCAGATGAACATAATGCGTGAGGATCTGACCGAGCGCATGAAGTCGTCGATTCTCTACATCCCCAACGACGACGATTATGAGGCAAAGTATGAGGTGTGTGCAACCATTGTAAAGGCTCAGGCTAAGAAGGTTAAGCAGTCGTCTGCGGAGCCTTTGCATGAGCTCGATGCTCACTTTCTGGCTAATCGCCTTACCGTTAAGCAGATTGATCGCTTGATGGATGAGCAGCCCGAGCGTGCGGCGGAGCTGTTGAAGCTGGGCCGAGAGGCTGCAGTGTTGCGTCGCAGTCGTCACATAAGCCTTGACTCAATCTCGATCAAGTATCCCGTATTGTCGCGTATTCTGAAGTTGTTGTTCTTCATTGTGGCGCTTCCCTATTGCATTCCCGTATCAGTGCTGACGCTGCCCATCAAGCTGGTATGCATGTTTGTCTGCCACCTGATGAAGGATAAGGCTTTCCATAACTCGGCTCGCTATCTGGTGAACCTTGTGCTGTGGCCGATATTGATGATTATCTATGCGGTTATCGCCTATAGTTTCTTGCCATGGCAGTGGGTGCTGCCCGTTACGATTGTTCTGATGCCCGCACCTATTGTGGCTCATGAGACATGGCGAGTGTTGCGTGTTCTTATCTCGGATGTGAAGCTCTTGTTCTTTACCGAATTGCGAGATAAGTATGCTAAGATCAGAAATATAATGTTTAACATGTAAATCTTTACTTAATATGAGATATATTTTTACTCTCCTCCTTTCTACCCTTATGGCCGTGTCGGCTTTGGCGCAGGAGTCTTCGAAGCAGGAGATCGTTAAGACAGGTTATAACTTCGGCCCGCTGCCCGCTGTAGCATTCGATGCAGATAAGGGTTTTCAGCTGGGTGCGTTGCTCAATATCTACGATTTTGGCGATGGATCGACATACCCTAACACTCGCCAGCAGTGGTACTTCGAGGCGTCGTTCTTCACCAAAGGTTCACAGCTCTTCGTGGTATCGTACGACAACCGATTTTTGATCCCTGGTGTGCGTTGGTCATCGACATTCACACTCACCAACGATAAGGCTATGGACTTCTATGGTTTCAATGGTTATATGTCCTACTACGATCATGCGCAGGTGGCTGCAGGTAAGGATAAGGCTAATCACAACGATTATATCTATACTCCGAAGTACCGCGTCAATCGCCTTGCGATGCTTTTTAAGTCCGATTTTACGGGTAACATCTGGCAGAACAAGCTGTTCTGGGAGGCCGGCTACCACCTGAGCTATATCAAGCAGGGTTATAAGGATGAGCAGGCTCTGAATCTCGAGAAGATCAATAAGAATAAGGAGGATTATAAGATGTTCCCCGCTAATGAGACCCCTGTTTTTGATCTGTATCGCCGTTGGGGTATTATCTCCGAGGATGAGGCCTGGGGTGGCTGGAATAGCACAGTGCGTCTGGGCTTGTTGTTCGATACACGCGATAAGGAGGGTGCTCCCTCGCGCGGTGTGTGGGCCGAGGCTCATGCTACACTTGCTCCCAAGTGGTTGGGTACGACAAACCCCTACTATCGCTACTCTATGACTTTCCGCCACTATCTGCCCATCGTGAAGAACGATATTTTGACCTTTGCCTATCGTTTGAACTACGAGGGTACGATCGGTAAGACGGCACCCTACTATGTGCTGCCTTTTATTACCGTTATGGGTCCTTCATACGATCGCGATGGTATGGGAGGCTACCGCACAATCCGTGGTTTGATGCGTAACCGTGTGCAGGGTCTCGACGTTGCATCGTATAATGCTGAGTTGCGTTGGCGCTTTGTGAATTTCGCATTGTGGAATCAGAATATTGCCTTCGGTCTTAGCGCATTCAGCGATGGTACGATGGTAACACGCAACTACGATATGTCGTTTAAGGGTGAGGAGCAGCATCGTGCCGAGTATGACGAATATATGGCTCGCACAGGCAATCGCACCTCTGACCGTCCTCACATCACCGTTGGTGCTGGTCTGCGTTTTATTATGAACCAGAACTTTATCGTGGCCTTCGAGTATGGATTGCCCGTGAGCAAGTTCAGCAAGGATGAGCTGATCAAGAATCAGGATGGCGACGGCGCCTTCTATATCAATACGGGATTCCTCTTCTAATTACGAAGAGAAGATTAAAATATGGCCGTCATCAACATCATACTCCTTGTTGCTATCTTTTGTATTACGCCGGCAGGTGTGATATGGCTTTGTCGCCGATATGCATGGCTGGGCAAGCTGGGGCCTATAATGGTGCTCTATGGCGTTGGAATGGTTGTAGGTAATCTGCCATTTATGCCCGAGCAGATTGCTGTGGTGCAGGATATCCTGCCTAATGTAATGATTCCGCTGGCTATACCTATGATGCTCTATGGCTGCCACTTCTCGCGTGGTGAGGCAGGTCTGCAACTGAAGATTGTCGCAAGTGGATTCCTGTCGGTTTGTGCTGCGGTGACGATTGGTTATCTGTTATTTGGTCAGCATATTGCCGAGGGTGACAAGGTGGGCGGTATTATTACCGGCATGTACACCGGCGGAACGCTCAATGCTGCCGCCCTGCAAACCATATTCAAGATAAAGAGTGAAACGTATATCCTGATAAACTCGTACGATATAGTTATTTCATTTGCCTATTTCGTATTTCTGTTCGGCTTTGGTATCAAGATGTTCCGCCGACTTTATGGTCAGGGTGCAGCCATTGCCGAGGATGGTGGCGAAGATGTTGATGCGCAGTCAGAGGCTCAGGGGTCAAATCCCTATAAGTCCCTACTCAAGCGCGAGGGCATGAAACAGCTGGGCAAGATTATGGGTGTAACGCTCGTTGTGGTGGCTCTGTCGGCTGCGGCGACGCTTCTGGTGCCCGATGACTGGTTTATGGTGGTCTTCATTCTTACGCTTACGACACTGGGCGTTGTGTGCTCTTTCATTGCTCCCATTCGCCGTCTTGAGCTAAGCTACGATGTAGGAATGTACTTTATCTACATCTTCAGCATCACGATTGCATCGATGGCAGACTTCTCGAATCTCGATCTTGTGGGAGGTGTGAATCAGTTGGCGTTTATGGTTGTGGCGGTGTTTATCTCGTTGTTTATCCATGCGCTGCTGTGTCGTCTGATGCGAGTGGATGCCGATTCGATGATGATATCGTCGGTGGCCTTTATCAACTCTCCCCCATTTGTGCCTATGGCATCGGCTGCAATGCACAACAAAAAGGCTCTTGTGACGGGCTTGGGTGCGGGCATTGTAGGATATGCAATAGGAAATCATCTGGGAGTACTGATGTCGCAGTTGCTATCGATGTTTTAATCTTAGACAATATAGAGATGTAATTAAACTAAAAACCCGCCTATCTTTCGAGATAAGCGGGTTTTTAAGCGTTATTGCGGTTGTGTTACTTTGTAACCTTTACGCACTTCATTGTAGTCTGATTACGGATCAAAAGCATGCCGTCAGCCAATGCCATAGGAGCCCAATTGCCCATAGCACCACGAGGAGCAGCACCGCTATTATCTACGAGCAGGTCGGCCTTTGAGATAGGCTTGAAGCCCTCAGCGCTGGGCTCGATAAGATAGAGCGAATTTGCGCCATCAGTAGCCAGGATAAGGCCATCGGCATAGATCATGCTACCCTTGTCGAAATTAGGTGCACGCTTAGTCTTCCACAGCACGTTGCCATCCATATCCATGCAGCACAAGCCATCACGACGACTATTTGTACCATACTGTGCATAGAAGTAGCCATTGTGCAGGAGTGCAGGCTTGGTCTGATCACCGAACTCAACGGTGGTGTAAAGCTCCTTAACAGAGAATGTGCCGTTGGCCTCCTTATTTACCTGAATCATCGTTGCACCACGATCGTAGCCACCCACGATGAGTAGCTTATTGTCGCCAGCCTCGGTTACGGGTGAGCAAGAGATGATACACATCCACTCGTCGTATGACCACAACTTCTTACCAGTCTTGGGATCGAAGCCTACAACGCAACCCTTCTTCATCTCAGCACCGCGGTTCATCACGGGGTCAGTAGAAGAGATAACCATACAGATGTGATCCTCGCCAGAGATATTCACTACGGTAGGACTTGCATACGATGTCTCGCCCAATGCGGGTGATTTCCAAACCTCCTCGCCGGTGAGCTTGTTGAATGCTACAACACCAACATCAGTAGTCTGTGCCAATACATAGACCATATCGCCATATACCAAAGGAATCTGCGACACTGCCCACACGGGGAAGCGGCCACCGCCATAGTCCTGGAAGATATTCTTTGTCCATACGGGCTTGCCAGTTGTGGTATCGAAGCAGTTGAGCTCGCCGTTGTGACCGCAAGAATATACATACTTACCGTCGATCGTAGGCACACTGCGTGAGCCGGGGAACATCACCGCACCTGTCGAGGGGTATGAGTACGACCACACCTCCTTGCCGGTTGCAAGCTCCATGCAACGCATAGTCTCTGTCTCCTTCTCTGCATCACGGTCGAGAAGATAAACCTTGCCATCCTGTACTACGGGACCTCCATAGCCAATACCTACCTTTGTCTCCCACACAACCTCGGGACCCTCGGCGGGCCACTCACGAAGGAGGTTCTTCTGCGGAGAGTGCAAATCTGCTGTCGGGCCAAGATAATAGGGCCAATCCTGCGCTGATGCCGTCACTGCGGCGGCCATCAATGCCAATGTAAATAAAATTTTTCTCATTGTTTTATGAATTTTGTGTATAAAATTTCACTATTACAAAGTAAGTCGTTTTTTGTCAATCTACGAACATTGTATGCGTTAAAGCGAAAAAATTACCCTTTTCGACGAAAAAACTGTGGTAAAATGTGAAAATAATTGACTTAACGCGAGCTATTACTTTCAAAAAAAAGTCTGCCAACAAATGTCGGCAGACTCTCGAATCCAAAATTAATTATGCTATTTTGTAACCTTAACACACATCATTTTCGAGTGGTTGCGAATAAGCAACATACCATCGGCCAA
>JAFOXS010000273.1 GCA_017391665.1 Alistipes sp.
CCTTGGGATCGAGCGTAATGAAGTGTGACCAGTCGTGAAGAATCATAAGCGTAGAGTCAACAACGCTCTCGCGTGCTACGGGAACATCGGTCATGTAGTACTGGGTGTAGTCCCACGATGTACCTGCATTGAGGTTGGCACCGAACTTAACGCCGATCTTCTCAAGGTACTCGATAAGTGACTTGCCGGGGTAGTTCTTCGTGCCGTTGAAGGCCATGTGCTCGAGGAAGTGAGCCAGACCCTGCTGGTTGTCGCCCTCCTGGATGGCGCCTACATCGTGCAGGATGTAGAACTCGGCCATACCCTTGGGCTTCTCGTTGTGGCGGATGTAGTAGGTGAGTCCATTCTCCAACACACCCTTACGCACTGCGGGGTCAGCGGGCAGTTGCTGCTGCAACTCCATCTGTGCCTGCGCTGTGAAGGTCACGCCCATCATAAGGGCCATAACCATAAAAATAAATCTCTTCATATCAGTTATTAATTGCTGTTATTATCACTCTCTTTTCTGGGCTTCTTGTGTATGCACGTTCCTGCTATGAGTCCTATGAGCATACCGATACCCATTCCTGTTGTCATCTTGCCAAAGAGAAGCGACCCGAACGCGGCTCCAATTGCCAGGCCCATAACCATACCCAGCGCCATATAGGTCTCTACGACCTCGACCTTGGTATTCTGCTTGGCCTCCTCCATCAGCACCTCGTCCTCGCTGGGCTTGGGGCCCTCATCACCCTCGAAGGCACTCTCATCGACAAAAGGATTTTTATACTTTATCTTTTTCTCTTTATTTTCGTCCATGGTCTATAATATTAGTCGCTAAACCAACGACATTTGCTACAAATTTCGTTTATTTTTTTTAACGGACAATACTTTTTTTCACTTTTTTGCTCGCGCGCGTACGAAAAACCATCATTTGAGCGTTATAATGGCAAGAAAAAGATGATAATCTATAGAAAAAAAACGGTTTTATCTTAACAAGCATAAGAAAATAAGCCTATATTTGCAATAGAATATAAACCAAACAACAATAAGCAATGAACGTTAACAATTTGATGGCAGATCTCGAGCGCAAACACCCCGGTGAGAGCGAGTATCTGCAGGCAGTACGCGAAGTATTGGAGTCTATTGAGGAGGTTTACAACGACCATCCCGAATTTGAGAGCGCAAAGATCGTAGAGCGCATGGTGGAGCCCGACCGCATCATCACATTCCGTGTGACCTGGGTTGATGACAAGGGCGAGATCCAGACCAATCTGGGTTATCGTGTGCAGTTCAACAGCGCTATCGGTCCCTACAAGGGCGGTATCCGTTTCCACGCAGCGGTGAACCCTTCAATGTTGAAGTTCCTCGGTTTCGAGCAGACCTTCAAGAATGCCCTCACGACGCTTCCTATGGGTGGCGCAAAGGGTGGCTCGGACTTCAGCCCCAAGGGTAAGTCTGACGCCGAGATTATGCGTTTCTGCCAGGCCTTCATGCTTGAGTTGTGGCAGAACATCGGTCCCGACACCGACGTACCCGCAGGTGATGTGGGTGTAGGTGGTCGTGAGATCGGTTACATGTACGGTATGTACAAGAAGCTCGCTCGCGAGTACAACACCGGCGTTTTGACCGGTAAGGGTCTTACATGGGGTGGCTCACTGGTTCGTCCCGAGGCTACTGGCTACGGTGCATTGTACTTCGTACAGCATATGTTGCACGAGGCTGGCAAGTCAATCGAGGGCAAGACAGTTGCTATCTCAGGCTTTGGTAACGTAGCATGGGGTGCGGCACAGAAGGCTACCGAGCTCGGCGCAAAGGTTATCGCCATCTCTGGTCCCGACGGCGTTATTTACAACCCCAACGGCATGACCGACGAGAAGATCGACTATATGCTGGAGTTGCGTGCTTCGAACCGCGACATCGTGGCTCCCTTCGCAGAGCGTTTCCCCGATGCAACATTTATCCCCGGCAAGAAGGCTTGGAGCATCAAGTGTGACATCGCACTGCCCTGCGCATTCCAGAACGAGCTTACGGGCGAGGATGCAAAGGAGCTTCTGGCAAATGGCACATGGTGCGCTGCCGAGGTATCGAACATGGGTTGTACTCCCGAGGCTATCGCTGCGTTCCAGCAGGCAGGCATCCTCTTCGCACCGGGTAAGGCTGTAAATGCCGGTGGTGTGGCTACTTCAGGCTTGGAGATGACGCAGAACGCACAGCACCTCTCTTGGTCAGCCGAGGAGGTGGATCAGAAGCTGCACTACATCATGTCGCAGATCCACGCCGCTTGCGTACGCTACGGCGAGCAGCCCAACGGCTACATCAACTACGTGAAGGGTGCTAACATCGCAGGCTTCATGAAGGTGGCACAGGCTATGCTGGAGCAGGGTGTGATCTAAAATTCAAAATTTAGAATGCAAAATTAGTTTTGCAACATAATACGAAAGGGCTGTTCAACGTATTGAGCAGCCCTTATTCTTTCTAAACGTGTATAAAAAGTGGGATTTCAAGGCTTGCGAAGCCCGAAAAGCGGAGTTTACTCAAGCGTAAATGAGCATTTGAGGGCAAGCGTAACGCAGAAATCACCTTGTTAGACACGTTTATATCCGTTCGAGAATACGCCTAACGGCAGGTATCTTCATTATGGGGAGTACAATCCAAGTAGGCAGGAGATAACAAACCGCCGCCTCGACCTTGGTGAGGAATCCTGGCAAGCAACGTCTGCGACCTCGATGCATCGCCCTGAGGGCCTTGCGTGCAACATCCTCGGCCGAGAGCATCAGTCCACAGCGGCGCAGCCACAGACGTGTGTCGGCATCCAGATTGTAGAGCGGAGTATCAACCGCCGATGGGAATACTGCCGTGACGCTCACACCCTTCTCCCGCAGCTCGCACCAGAGCGAGTCGGCAAAACTTTTGAGATATGTTTTCGTGGCAGCGTAATGCGAAATGGTGGGATAGGGAGTCCATGCCGTGATGGAGGACATCAAAACAATATGGCCCCTCCCTCGCCGCAGCATCTGCTCGGCAAAAAGACGGCAGAGAAGAGTTGGCGTGGTGCAGTGCAGCGCGATAATCTTTTCGAGCGAGGGTGCGGAGGTATGCGCAAGTGTCGAGAAGAGCAACATACCTGCATTGCTGATCAGCACCTCGACGGGCAACTCCCCGACACGGGCAAAGAGCTCCTCGGCAGCACCCTCGCGTGCCAGATCGGCATAGATAGGCAGCGTGCGGACGCCATACTGCGAGGCCAAAGATTCGGCCACACGGCAGTTCTCGTCAGCCTGATTACCCACGAGGATGAGGTTATAGCCCTCGGCAGCCAGCTGACGAGCGTACTCGAGTCCGATACCCGACGAAGCGCCTGTTATAAGTGCATATTCGTTTCTCATTTTTCTTGCGTTGCGAGGGTAAATATAGTAAATTTGCAGAAAACTACCACACGATGGCAAAAGAGATCGAACGCAAATTTCTGGTGCAGGGCGACTTTGAACCCTACGCCACCACATCATACCGCATCGAGCAGGGCTACATCGTAGGCTCTGCCGACCTCACTGTACGAGTACGCATCCGCGACAAGGAGGCCTTCCTTACGATCAAGGGGCGCAGCGATGTAGCAGGCCTCGAACGAGATGAGTGGGAGTGGCCGATCGGCGTGGATGAGGCTCGCTCGCTGCTGCGTTTCAGCGCGGGTGCTATAGAGAAAACCCGATACATCGTTCCCTACGGGGGCCACACCTTCGAGGTGGATCGTTTCTATGGCGCAAACGAAGGTCTTGTGATGGCCGAGGTGGAGCTCTCCTCGCGCGACGAGGAGTTTGCCCGCCCCGAGTGGCTTGGCGAGGAGGTTACGGGCGATGTGCGATATTACAACTCTCAACTGCTTAAAAATCCCTTTACGAAATGGCAAAAATAATTACTCTTTATACGTTTTTTCTCGCGCTGATGCTCCCCTTTTGTGCCCAGGCGCAACAACCCGACTTTAACGCCCTGATGGAGAAGCAGGGGCTGGTCAATGTGCAGCAACTCGACAGCGAGATTCTGGTAGAATTAAAGTACGCCACCGAGGATAACTTCGTGGGCGAGAATATGTACGGCTCGCTAACTACGGCTTACCTTCTGCCCCACTTTGCCGAGAAGGTTGTGCGGGCGCAGAAGCTATTGCGTGAGCGCAAGCCCGGGTATTCGCTCCTGATTTATGATGCGGCACGCCCCATAAGTGTGCAGCGCCGTATGCGACGGGCTGTGGAGGGTACGCCGCTGGAGATCTACGTTGCCGATGGCACACGCGGAGGACGTCATAACTATGGCGTGGCGGTGGATCTGACGATTGTTGATGAGAGTGGCCGACCTCTCGATATGGGAGCCAAGTTCGACCACTTTGGCGAGGAAGCGTGGGTCGGCAATGATGCCGATGTGACGCTGGCGGCATACAAGGCATATGTAAAAAAGCAGCAGGAGCGAGGTCTGATTTCGGCCGAGGCGGCGCGGAACCGCACGCTACTACTGGAGATTATGGATGCCGTGGGATTGCGCCCCTATGTGAAGGAGTGGTGGCACTATCAGGAGACAATTTCGATGAGCGCCACACGGGAGAGGTATAAGTTGCTGGACTTTTAATAAAAAGAG
>JAFOXS010000266.1 GCA_017391665.1 Alistipes sp.
ATCGTACAGCCACCTGCTCTCTACACTTGTGCGTCGCGGACAGAAGGTACAGCGAGGCGATGTTATTGCCCTGTCGGGTAACTCGGGCTTATCGCTTGCTCCGCACCTGCACTACGAGGTGCGCTACAACGACCTCAGAGTTGATCCCATCCACTACTTCTTTATGGAGCTCTCACCCGACGAGTATCAGCGCATCGTGCGCATAGCGCAGTCGGGCATGCAGTCCTTCGACTAACGGCAAAAAAGTTATCAACAATCGCACCTGCGGGGTTTCTATTACCACATTATTTTGCTAACTTCGTAGCAAAATATCCGACCATGCAACAAACATTCCTTCAGGAGGCAGCCGCCAGACTATACGAGCGCTATGGCGACGACATCTCGTCGCTTCGCATTGTGCTACCCTCACGTCGTGCCCGCCTCTTCTTTTCGGATGCTCTGTCGGCGCTGACATCCAGACCCATCTGGCAGCCCCGCTACATCTCGATGGATGACATCATGAGCCGCTACTCCACGCTTGCCGTGGGTGAAAAACTGCGACTCATCACCGAACTCTACCGCATATACTCAGACTACCCACCCCACGAACCATTCGACAAGTTCTACTTCTGGGGCGAGATTCTGCTCTCGGACTTCGACCTTATAGACAAGTATATGATCGATGCCGACATGCTCTTTCGCAACCTATGCGACATCAAGGAGATTGAGGCCGACCTGTCGTACCTGAGCGAGGATATGCGTCGCGTGATCCACGCCTTCTGGAGCCACTTTGCCGACACTACGGCACTATCTGCTGAGAAGCGAATCTTCCTCGACAGATGGCTCTCGCTGGCACCCATCTACCACCGTCTGCGCGAGCGTCTGACCTCACTCGGCATCGCCTACACGGGCATGATCTACCGCTCGGCCGTGGAGAATATCGAGCAGAGCAACATACCCGCCGAGGAGGATTTTCGATATGTGTTCATCGGCTTCAATGCCCTATCGGAGTGCGAGCGCCGAGTGCTGAAATATCTCGACCGTCAGGGGCGTTGCGACTTCCTGTGGGATTACGACTCGTTCTACACCGAGGATAGGAATCAGGAGGCAGGATACTTCCTGCGCGACAACATCCGCGAGTTTAAACCTCTGGATGATATAACGCACGATAATTTCCTGTCGATCAACAAAAAGATAAACGCCATATCGTGTGTTTCCAATGTCGTTCAATGCAAGCACGTAAACTCGCTTTTGCACGAAATTTCGCCCTCGCTCGCATTCGACAAGCAGACCGCCATAGTCCTCACCGATGAGTCGCTGCTGCAACCTCTGCTGCACTCCCTGCCGCAAAGTGTTGCCGAGAATGTGAACGTCACGATGGGTTACCCCCTGCGTCAGACCACAGCATATTCGCTCATCGAGCGACTTATCGAGCTGCAGAAGCGTTGCCGCACCGGTTCACACACCACATTCTACCACGCCGACGTGGTGGGCATCCTGTCGCATCCCTACCTCAACGACTCGCTCGGCGAGGTGGTCGGCAAGCTCCGCGAGCAGATCATCAAAGGCCGTTTTATCCGCATCGAGCAGGAGTTTTTCAGCGTCCACGAATCATTGAGCGTAATATTCTCACCCTCTGACAAATATCAATCTCTATCGAAATATTTGCTTCAGGCGTTGAACGTCGTCGCACAGCTCATTCCCGAGGGTGAGGAGCAGTCGCGCCAGGTGAGCTATCTGTCGCTCATTGCCGACAACATTTCGGATCTGGATAACGTGATAAAGGATTGCCAGATAGAGCTATCCAACTCAATCTACACATCGCTTCTGAGACGACATCTGCAGAGCGTACGCATACCCTTCAGTGGCGAGCCCCTCAAAGGGTTGCAGGTGATGGGTATCCTCGAGACTCGAAACATCGATTTTCGACATGTCATCCTGCTCTCAGCCAGCGACGACAACTTCCCCGGCAAGATAGGCTCAGCCTCGTCGTTCATACCCTACAATCTGCGTGCAGCCTACGGCATACCCACGCCCGAGCACCACGAGAGTGTCTATGCCTACTACTTCTACCGACTGCTGCAGCGTGCCGAGCGCATCGACATACTCTACTGTTCGCATGCCGACGAGAAGAGCACCGGCGAGCAGAGCCGTTACATCTACCAGCTCGACTACGAATCGCCCTACACGGTTCACCGCACCAACGTGGGTGTGGATGTGGCTCTTGACCAGCCGACAGAGCGCACAATCGAGAAGCAAGGGCGCATAGCCGAGGCTCTGCAACGGTATATTTGCGTAGATGGTGAGCATGCCGAGCGAAAGCTCTCGCCCTCGGCATTCTCGCAATACATCTCGTGCCCTATGCGTTTTTACCTGAGCGCAATAGCTTGCATCAAATCAAGTGACACTTTATCCGAAGATGTCGATCATCCCATGTTCGGAAACATACTCCACTCGGCCATGCAGCGGCTCTACTCGCCGCTTGCGGGCGTGGCGAATCCCGCCGCCGATCTGGAGCATCTGCTCTCGTCACACAAAGTCGAGCGAGCCGTCAAGGAGGCCATCGACAAGGAGTACCTCAACAAGGAGAATGCCGACCAAAGCGAATACACCGGCACGCTGCTCCTTGTCAAGGATATCATCACAAAATATATCAGTCAGGGCATCATCCCCTACGACAAGCGCCACAACGACTTTGCCATCAAGGGCTGTGAGGAAAAGATCTACGTACCCTTCTCGCTGAGCAACTCACAGCAGGTCGAGATCGGCGGCATTGCCGACCGCATCGACTCACTCGACTCGGGAGCACTGCGCGTTGTTGACTACAAGACGGGCCGTGCCCATCTGAAAGCCTCTGCGATGGAGGATATATTCGAGGGCGAGAAACGCGACGAGATGAAGTATCTCTTCCAGACGATGCTCTACTCGATGGTTCTGCACCACTCATTCTCGCGGGAGGTAGTGCCCTCGCTCTACTATGCCCGTGACATGAATCAGGCCGACTACTCGCCACGCCTCGTAATTGATAATCAGGAGGTCACCTACTCGGTCTTTGCCACGGAATTTGAGGAGCTGCTGCGTCAGAAGTTAGACGAGCTATTTGACCTCAACACCCCATTTAAGTGTTGTCCCGAGCAGGAGAGCGACAAGATATGCGCCTACTGCGACTTTAAAACCATATGCAAACGATGAAGGAGCAACCCAGAGCCCTGATATTCAGCGCCAGCGCCGGTTCGGGCAAGACATACAACCTGGCATACAAATTTGTTCACGACACGATCAAGCACTTCCCCTCGAAGCCCTACCTCTATCGTGCCATCCTCGCCGTGACCTTCACCAACAAGGCCACCGAGGAGATGAAGCGCCGTATCCTCAATGAGATAAACGATCTGATCGAGCACCCCACCACGTGCAACTACATGAAGGGCCTGAAGGAGGATCTTGGTCTTAGCCAGGAGCAGATCATGGAGCGAGCAAAGGCCATCCGTTCGAGGATTCTGCACGACTACTCGCACTTTACCATCCTTACGATCGACAAATTCTTCCAGCGCATCCTGCGTGCTTTTATCAAGGAGCTGGGCATCGACCTTAACTACAACATCGAGCTCGACACCGACTCGCTGCTCTCGCGCTCGACCGACTCGCTCATTGAGGATATCCCCCACAACGAGGAGCTGCAGCGCTGGATAATGGAGTTTGCACAGGAGCGCATCGACCAGAACAAGAGCTGGGATCTGCGCAGTGGCATCATATCGCTCGGTGGCGACATCTTCAAGGAGAGCAACAAGCTCACCATCGAGCAGGCTCCATCAAAACAGGCTCTGCGCGAAGCTATAGCCGAGGCCGAGAAGGTGGCAGCAGCAGCCCGAGCCAAGGCCAGAGCAATAGCTCAGCAGGCTGTCGAGAAGATGGATAAGGCGGGACTGACGGGCGATGAGTTCCAGTATCGTGCCGGCGGCTTCATCAGCACCTTTAGGCGTGTAGCCGCAGGCGAGGAGCCATCGCTGGGAGCAAGAGTAAGGGATAAAGCCCAGTCGCCCGACTCATGGTCGAAAGTGGCTTCGGCACAGGCTCTGGCGCCCGAATTGCAACCGCTGCTAAGGCAGATTGTGGAGATATACGACAACCACGCAAAACTATTCTCCACGCTGCGAATCATCAAGGCCAACTACCGCAGCTATGCTCTGTTGCAGGATATCCACAACAAGGTGACAGAGATGTGCAAGGATGATGGCGTGATGCTGCTCTCCGAGACCAAACACTTCCTCTCGCGCTTTATCGAGGGCAACGATGCTCCGTTCATCTACGAGAAGACGGGCAACCGCTTCGAGCGTTTTATGATTGACGAGTTTCAGGATACATCGCAAAAGGAGTGGGCAAACTTCATCCCGCTGCTGCGCAATGCCATTGCCGAGGCCGAGGATACGGCCGTGCTGATTGTGGGCGACATCAAGCAGTCGATCTACCGCTGGCGAGGTGGCGACTGGCGTATCCTGCAGCGTGGCGTGCAGTCGGCGCTGGGCAGCGAGCATACACACACTAAGTTCAAGAAGGAGAACTACCGCAGTCTGCGTCAGATTGTCAAGTTCAACAACGACGCCATTGGGCGCATCACCAAGGCCGACAACAAGGCGCTCAACGCCATGCTCCTATCGGCATTGGACGAAAGGCAGATCTCAAAGGCTACCTACGACGAGCTGCACGACTCCATCCACGATGCATACATATCGTACAATCAGGATGCTATGCGCCAATCGACCAAGGATGGCTACGTGCGTGTAGAGCTATTCGACAAGGACGAGGAGCCGCCCATTGTCGAGTACATCGAGAGTGCCATTGCCCGAGGCTATGCCTACAAGGATATACTCATCCTCTGCCGCAGCAAAAGCGAGGGTGCGCGCGCAGCGAAGATTCTGCTCGACTACAAGCAGCGCAACAACACGTTTAACATCATGACGCAGGATTCGCTCATCGTCGGTAACGCCTCGATAAGCAACTTCATAATCGCCTCGCTGCGCCTTACGCAGGATCGCGACGACAGCATAAGCCTTGCCATCTACAACGACTACCTCTCTCAGCCTTACGACCAGCCGCTGACTCAGGAGCAGAATGCGTGGCTGACATCCATCAGCCAGCTCTCGCCCGAGCAGGCCTTCGAGCATATCGTCAAGCGCCACTCGCTGGAGTCGCACCGCGACGAGATAGCCTACCTGCAGGCCATCCACGAGCAGATTGTTCAGTTCTGCTCATCGAAGGTGGCCGACATCAACCTCTTCCTGCAGGCGTGGGACGATGGCGGCAAGGATGCGGCGCTGAGTGTGGAGATGAACGACTCGACGATCGAGCTGCTCACCATCCACAAGGCCAAGGGACTGGAGAAGAAGGTTGTAATCATCCCCTACTGCTCATGGTCGCTCGACCCGATGACAAACAGCCACATATGGGCTACGCCCGACAATGGGGACGATATGCTGGCATCACTGGGTCGCTTCCCCGTGAACTACACCGAGGAGATGAGGACGGCAATCTTCGCCGACGAGTATTACCGCGAGAAGGTCTATTCGCATGTCGATGCCATCAACCTGCTATATGTTGCACTGACACGAGCCGGCGAGGAGCTCTACATCTGCATTCCGCAGGGGCCTCGCATGCGCAAGCAGAATGTGGGCACACTGCTGTGGGATGCCATAAGTGGCGAGAAGAGCCAGACGCTCTCCGTTATGGAGTATGGCGAGCAGATCGCTCCGGCAAAGAGCAGCGAGCAGACCGGCTCATCGCAAAACATTCTGCTTGATGCGTACCCCACATCCACACAGGCCATGAACCTGCGTCTGCAGGATCAGCGCTACTTCGAGGAGGATGGCCAGCGCCACCTCTC